>JBDWQX010000241.1:0-42506 GCA_039986395.1 Cyclobacteriaceae bacterium | reverse complement strand
TCCAGAATACGGAATCGGAGACTTTATTGATGACTTGAAAAATAAAGGATACGTAACCGATCAGAACGAAAAGGGCGAGTTCAAAATCACAGCCAAGAGTGAGCAGCAGATGAGGAAAAGCGCGCTGGAGGAGATTTTTGGGAAACTAAAAAAATCGGGAAGAGGGAATCATCGAACAAACTTTACGGGGACAGGAGATGAAATAACCTCAGACTACAGAGAATTCCAGTTTGGGGATTCACTGGAGCAAATAGAGATGACCGAGAGCATACGAAATGCTCAAATAAATCACGGTCTGAATGACTTGATGCTGACCGAGGACGATCTGGAGATTAGAGAGAAGGAATTCAAAGCACAGACTTCAACGGTGCTTATGATTGACATTAGTCACTCCATGATCCTGTACGGCGAGGACAGAATTACTCCGGCAAAGAAAGTGGCTATGGCGTTGGCAGAGTTGGTCACGAAAAAATATCCAAAAGACACACTCGATATTTTGGTATTTGGCAATGACGCCTGGCAAATCGAAATCAAAGATCTTCCTTACTTGAACGTCGGACCCTATCATACAAACACAGTGGCAGGGTTGGAATTGGCGATGGACCTCCTAAGGAGGAGGAAAAATAAAAACAAACAGATCTTCATGATCACGGATGGCAAACCAACCTGCTTGAAGGAAGGAATAAAGTACTACAAGAATAGCTTTGGGCTAGATCCAAAGATTCTTAACCGAACGCTCAATCTTGCAGCTCAGTGTAGGAGAATCAATGTGCCGATCACGACCTTTATGATTGCCTCAGATCCCTACTTGCAAGAATTTGTGAAAGAATTCACGGAAGTAAATAATGGCAATGCCTACTACAGCAGCCTACAGGGATTGGGAAATCTGATCTTTGAAGATTACAAAAAAAATAGAAGGAAGAACCTTTAATACAAAAGATAAAATTGAAAAGCGAAGAACTACTTAAGATCTCCACACTGGGAGAATTGACAAAGAGCGGTTACAAATCGGAATCGATAAAAGAAGAACTCCGGAGAAACCTGATTCAAAAGAAGAAGTCTGGCGAAAATATATTTGACGGGATATGGGGCTATGAAGATACTGTCATTCCAGATATTGAAAGGGCAATCCTTTCTAGACATAATATCAATTTTCTCGGCCTAAGAGGGCAAGCAAAGACACGGATGGCTCGAAAGATGATAGAACTTCTGGACGAGTACATTCCGGTGGTTGAAGACTCTCCACTCAATGATGATCCGGCGAATCCGATTTCTCGACATTCTGTTGATCTTGTGAAGGAGCATGGTGACGCTACCCCTATAGCATGGATGCACCGAAGCGAACGCTATACTGAGAAACTAGCTACTCCAGATGTAACAATCGCTGATCTAATTGGAGACGTAGATCCGATAAAGGCGGCCTCTTTGAAACTGCCCTATTCCGACGAGCGTGTCATTCACTTTGGACTTGTACCGAGATCACATCGAGGACTTTTCGTCATCAATGAGCTGCCAGATTTACAAGCAAGAATTCAAGTGGCACTCTTCAATATTTTGCAAGAAGGAGATATTCAGATCAGGGGCTTTAAGCTTAGAATGCCACTCGATATCCAATTTGTGTTTACCGCAAACCCAGAAGACTACACAAATCGAGGTTCAATCATCACTCCGTTGAAGGACAGAATAGACAGCCAGATTATCACTCACTATCCTGATTCCATTGAAACGGGGAAAAAGATAACGCACCAAGAGGCTGCAATCAAAAAAGAGCAGTCAGATGTCGTCCAAGTATTTGACTTGGCGAAAGATTTGGTAGAGCAAATTGCAATTGAAGCCAGAACAAGTGAGTATGTGGACGAGAAAAGTGGCGTTTCCGCCCGCCTGACCATTTCAGGTTATGAGAATCTGATAAGTGCCGCTGAGCGTCGAGTTTTGTCCAGTGATGATGCCCAGACAAGCGTCCGTATTACAGATTTTCAAGGAATCATACCATCGATAACTGGTAAGGTTGAACTCGTTTACGAAGGAGAGCAGGAAGGCCCGGGTATCGTTGCGAATAACTTGGTGGGAAAGGCCCTTCGAACCCAGTTTCTCAATTATTTTCCAGATCCCGAAAAGGAAAGAAAAAAGGAGAAAGGCAACGCTTACGAACCAGTCAAAGAGTGGTTTGAAAAGGGAAACATGGTGGACCTGATTTTTGATGCTTCCGAAGCTGACTACCGCAAGGAATTAAAGAATATCCCTGGTCTCGAAAGTCTAGTTGACAAGTATCAAAAGACACCGCACGAAGATTTCAAATACTTCCTCATGGAGTTTGCCTTGTTTGGTTTGGCAGAATACAGCTTGCTAAGCAAGCATCAACTGCAGAATGGAATGCAGTTCAAAGATCTTTTTAATAGCATGTTTTCAATGCCTGAATTGGGCGAAGAGGACGAAACACTTTAATTGAGGTAGGTGGAATTAGAGAAGGCCAGGAAAATGATTGCAAGTGGTGAAGGTGATCTTGTTGAGTTCAAAAAGAAAGCGAACCATCCGGACAAAATTGTGCGAGAAGTAGTTGCATTCGCCAATACGAAAGGAGGACACCTGTTCGTGGGTGTCGCCGATGATGGGGCAATTGCTGGCCTTAAGCATCCTGAGGAAGATGAATTTGCCCTGAATAAAGCATTTGAAGAACTGTGCAAACCTGAAATTGGATTTAAGGTTGAAACGTTGGACTTCGGTGACGGAAGAAGAATCCTCCATTATGAAATTTCCGAAGGGAAGGAGAAACCGCATTTTGCCTTTTTAGAAAAGACACATAGATATGGAAAAGCATTTATACGATTGCGAGATCACTCGATACAAGCAAGTCCAGAAATGCGCAAGATTTTGAAGGACCGAGAAAAAGAGAGTAGCCCAATTCCATTCGAAGAGAGCACGAGTGCTCTTTTCAAATTTCTGGAGAAAAATATGCAGATCACCTTGTCACAGTATTGTGAACTCAGTGGTTTGAATAAGAAGCTTGCTTCTAATAAGTTAGTGAGTTTAGCTTTATCAGGAGCTTTAAAAATTGAGCCACAGGAAGGAGAGGATTTGTTTCTCCCTGTTCAATAGTTATCACTAAAAAATTCTCGAAACCGTATTTCTTTTTAATATGAATCTATAATATTACGCACGATCATTGAACTAATAACGGACCGCAGCGAATGGCAAAATCGAACAGCCAAAAGAAGATTTTCGTACTAGATACTTCTGTAATTCTCTATTCACATGACTCCATCTTACATTTCGCTGAGCACGACGTTGGGCTTCCGATAACCGTGTTGGAGGAGCTGGATCAATTCAAAAAGGGAAACGACACCAAAAACTTTGAAGCAAGAGAGTTCACTCGTTTGCTGGATAAGCTAGCGAAAGACCAAAGCTTACGAGACTGGATTCCCTTAAATGGAAAAACCAAAGGCAAGTTCAAAGTCATCATGGATGACAAGAGCCTCGTTGACGCGCGAATGGTTTTCAACGAGGCGAAGAACGATCACAGAATACTCAATGCTGCACTGACAATACAGCAGCAAGAAAAAGGGAGAAAAGTGATTCTGGTTTCCAAGGATATCAACCTACGTCTGAAAGCGAAGTCTCTTGATCTCCACGCCGAGGATTACGAGACTGGGAAAATCAAGGATGTCAACGCCCTGATCGAAACAGGCATTAATGAACTTGACGACATATCCTCTGAGGACATTGATGTTCTATTCAAGAAAGGATCCATTGACAAAAAGAAAGTCTTGAAGAGGAAGACCTTTCCTGCAAACAACTACTTCATTCTAAAGAGTGAAAAAAATTCAGTGCTGGCTTACTACAACCATGAGGATGATAAGGTTGAGAAGGTGGATAAGCAAACAGTCTACGGCATAAAACCGAAAAATGCGGAGCAAACCTTCGCTATGCATGCAATGATGAATCCAGCGATTAAGTTGGTGAGTATTAATGGGGTAGCGGGTACTGGGAAAACACTCCTGGCCTTAGCCTCGGCATTGGAGCAAAGAAGGGATTTCAAGCAAATTTATTTGGCTAGACCAATTGTTCCTTTAAGTAATAAGGACATTGGTTACTTGCCAGGAGACATCAAATCAAAGCTTAATCCGTACATGGAGCCGCTTTGGGACAACCTGAAGTTTATCCAGCATCAGTTCAAAGAAAGCGACAAGGAATTCACAAGAATTACCGATATGGTGAATCAAGAGAAATTGATGATTACTCCGCTGGCGTATATCAGAGGAAGGAGTCTTTCAAATATTTTCTTCATTGTCGATGAAGCGCAAAACTTGACTCCACATGAGGTCAAGACAATCATCACCAGAGCAGGAGAAAACACGAAGATTATTTTCACTGGAGACATCAACCAAATTGATACCCCATATCTCGACTCGCAATCCAATGGACTTTCATATTTGATCGACAGGATAAAAGATCACCCAATGTTCGCCCACGTGATGCTAGAAAAAGGAGAACGGTCTGAGTTAGCAAATCTTGCGAATGAACTGCTATAGGCCGTAGGGTTTTGGCTGTAGGGATTGTAGTAGTATGAAAGAGCAGACATTCACACTATGCAATTCAAAAAAATCATTCTTGCAGGCATCTTCGTCATCATCTGCGCAGTATCGTGCGATAAACATCAAGCTGATTGCACCCCTGAGAATCCATTAGTGGAATTGGAGTGGCTTGCAAACTTGGTAGATGGATTTGAAAGCAATAGTCAGTTAGATGGCGTGCAAATAGTTCAATACACTTATCAAGGGTCATCTGTGTTTTTGGTTGATACGTGTGTGGGTTGCGCTGATGGTATAAGTTCAGTTTACAATTGCGATGGCGATGTTATTTGTGAATTTGGAGGAATCGATGGTCGGAATACCTGTACAGATTTTGAGGGAGCGACTGACGAGAGATATATTTATTCTAGTATTTGTGGAGATCACGTGATAGTTGATGAAACTAAATACGATTCAGAAACAGCTTTTTATTCTATTCAGTCTGCGGTTGTTACAGGTTTCTGCCTTGAAATCGAGTTTTCATCTTCGGGTTGTAGTGGAGATAGTTGGACATGGGAAATGATAGATGCAGGAGTGATTCTGGAGTCATTTCCACCTCAAAGAAACTTCAAGTTGATTTTGGAAAATAACGAATCTTGCCAAGCGGTTTTCACCAAAAAAGCAACCTTTGAATTAACTCATCTTGCATTGAGTAGTTACAGCGAGGTCAAGATCAACCTTAAAAATTGGGATACTCAATTGGTGTTCAGTCACTAGCTATCTTTAGTTTATGACGGCAGCTAGCTGTTAAGCTATATAGAATTACTTTTGGACATGCCATACATTGAAACCATTCAGCATGAAAATGCTGAAGGACCACTAAAAGAGATTTACGACAACCTGGTGAAAACGCGAGGAAAAGTCGCGGAGGTTCACAAGATTCAAAGTTTAAATCCAGAGTCAATCGTAAATCACATGGACTTGTACATGACGATCATGTTTGGGCAATCTCCGCTTAAGCGTGTACATCGCGAAATGATGGCGGTGATAGTCTCCATCTCAAACAAATGCGAATATTGTCAAGTGCACCATTTGGAAGCTGTTCAGAATTTCTGGAAGGATGATGAAAAACTGAACCAGCTTCAAAACGACTTTGAATCTGCGGATTTGATTGAAAAGGAAAAAGCACTTTGCAGATTTGCAAAAGAGCTTACCGAATCTCCAGAAAAATCAGAGGATGCTGGGCTCGTGAAACCGCTCCAAGATGAAGGCTTTTCTGATAGAGAAATACTTGATGCTACCCTAGTAATCGCATATTTCAATTTTGTAAACAGAATCGTTTTGAGCCTCGGGGTTTCTTTGGAAGAAAATCCCGGAGGATATAAATACGATTAATGTATCTTGGACCTAACAATTCCGTTAAGGAACTTTTGAATCACATTATTTAGAATGATAAAACTCAATGACGTTAGCAAGTTCGTCGAGTCAAAATACCAACGAACTTTCATACTAAAAGGAATAAATCTTGAGATTGAAGAGGGTGAATTTGTAAGTATTATGGGTCCGTCAGGATCTGGTAAATCTACTCTTCTCAATATTATTGGGATGCTGGATCGACCATCAGAAGGAGAATACTACTTCATGGACGAGCCAGTTCACAAACTGAACGAACGAAGAATCTCAAGAATTCACAAAGAACACATCGGATTCATATTTCAGGCATACCACCTGATAGATGAACTCACTGTGTATGAAAACATCGAAACACCTTTGATCTATAGAGGAATCAAAGGGAAGGAAAGAGCAAGCATGATTGCTGAGATGCTTGACCGATTTAGCATGGTTGCAAAGAAAGATCTCTTTCCAGAGCAACTATCAGGCGGTCAACAGCAGCTGGTTGGTGTTGTACGAGCCCTTATTGGGAAGCCACGATTGCTACTTGCAGATGAACCGACAGGAAACCTACACTCAGGTCAAGGGGAAGAGGTAATGGACATATTGAAGCAGCTTCATGACGCTGGGATGACAATCATCCAGGTAACACACAATGAGAAGTTCGCTGAATATGGAACGCGGGTAGTGAACCTTGAGGACGGCAGAATTGTGAAATAATTTGAAGGTATTCGTTTTATAAGGAGGTCCTGGCAGCTTGTCAGGACCTTTTTTATGTCAAAAGCAGAGTACCGTTTTGAGTTAAAAAATGTATACATTTGGATTAATTGAAGATTTATTTTAACAAAATACATTTAAATGGAGATGCCTGAATTTATCAATAACATAGTAAGCTGGGTGAATGATTCGTTGCACAGCGTACTTGGAGCGGTGGTTGTCTTTGTTGTTGGCTGGCTTCTAGCTCTGCTGGTAAAGAAGATCGTTCATGGTTTGATGAAAAAAACAGAATGGGATGAACGCCTACTGGGGAATACCATTGTAGACACCAATAAATTCATCGCCAACTTCGTCTACTACATTTTAATGTTCATCATTCTTTTGTTGGTGCTAGAAATTTTGGGCGTGAGCTATATTCTGGATCCAATCAAAGGCATGTACTCGGGATTCATCGCATTCATCCCAAAAATCATCTTTAGTATTATTACCTTCTTCATAGGTTACATCATTGCCAAGTTTGTCTCAAACCTGATCAAGATGGCAGGTAGTCTATTTGATAGGTTAGCTAACAAAATTGGATTCAAAGAAACGGATAAGCTGGTCTATTTCGTTCAGCAAGTAGTCTTCATCATTGTATTTATTCCATTCATAATTCAGGGGTTAAATGCACTGGAACTGGATGCTATTACGAACCCTGCTAACAATGTGCTACATCAAATGTTGGATGCTGTTCCAAACATTATTGGTGCTACATTGATTATTTCGGTCTTCGCTATTGGAGGGAGATTTATCACATCTTTTGTAAAAGATCTGTTGTCCAACCTGGGAATGGATACACTGATGGAAAAACTTCAACTAAAAAGTGTTCTCGGTGAGCAAAAACTGTCCGGAATCGTTGCCAACGTACTCTTTTATTTTATGGTATTCTTCGGTGTGATTTCAGGCGTGGAAATGCTGGGCCTTGACAGACTTGCTGAAGTCCTTCATACAATCCTAAATCTTTCTGGAAATGTACTTTTTGGCCTGATCATCCTGGTCATGGGTAACTTCTTAGGATCTATCATCTATAGATCCATGAATGCCTCGAACGAAAATTCCTTTGTTGCAGGGATTGCAAGAGTCGCGATTATAGGTCTTTTCCTTGCCATTGCTTTAAGAACAATGGGAATTGCCAATAGCATTGTAGAGCTGGCTTTCGGCCTGACATTAGGTGCCATCGCTGTAGCAGTTGCATTGTCTTATGGACTTGGTGGAAGAGAAGCTGCTGGCAAACACATGGAGCAGATTCTTAAGAAATTTCAGGAAAAGAAAAAGTAGTTGATTCTTAGTTTTCCGTGAAACACGCTTGCAGGATCGGCTGGTATTCAGCAGCATACCTGCGGTAGCACCATTCTCGTAACAACTCAACTTCCTTTGGAATTAAAGCTTTTATAGCTTTTTTCAATTCCTTCTCAAACAACCGCTTATCAAAGCTTACTTTCGATAAAATAGTTTTGAAATATTCAAGCATGCTAATTATTGTTAAAGAACAAACCCACTATGTAAATTTGGCGTTGCTATGATCTTGATAAGCTACAATTTACATAAAAAAGTAACAGGATAGTAATGAAGGTAACGAAGGCATTTTGGTTAAGTTGCGTATTGGTGTTGGTATTTGCATTCTCGCCAAAAGCTCAGGAAGCATCAATCAAACTAGGTGCTCCTCAGATTGGATTGAACCAGTATTTTACCATTACTATTACGATAAAAAATGATCGACTTAAGCAGTATAGTGACTTTCCAGAAATTGAAGGGTTCATCAAAAGAGGAACCTCTTCTTCCACTTCCACCAACTTCACCAACGGGAAAATGAGCTCTACGCAGAGCCTGACTCAAAACTATCAGGCATCTGCAAAAGGGACCTTCCTGCTCCAACCATTCTTTATGACCATCAACAGCCAGGATATCAAATCCGAAGGCATTCAAATTGTGGTTGGAGAGCCTGTCCAGCAAAGTCGACGAAGTGCTGCATCTGATCCATTTGAGAGCCTCTTTGGGAATAGAAATCAGCAGCCATCTGAATTTATTGATGTAGAGGCAGATGCTTTTCTTGCGGTAATCACTGACAAGCAGGAGGTGTATGTGGGAGAAGGCTTCACAACAAGCCTTGCGTTTTATGTAGCAGAATCCAATAGAGCTGATATGCGGTTTTATGATCTGGGCACTCAGATTACAGAAATTGTAAAGCAGATCAAACCAAACTCCTGTTGGGAGGAGAGTTTTAATATAGACAATATTAATGGTGAGGCGATCGAGTTGGGTGGGAAGAAGTACACGCGTTACAAGATCTACCAAGCAACGTTTTTTCCTCTTAACGTGGAAGACATAACGTTTCCTTCTGTGGGATTGAAAATGATTAAATACAAGGTGGCTAAGAACCCATCTTTTTTTGGAAGAAACCGACAGGAGGATTATGAGACTTTTTACTCAAGAGAGAAAAGTATAAAAGTGATAGATCTACCACCACACCCGTTGAAGGAGAGTGTTGCAGTTGGTAATTATCAACTTGCCGAGGAGATTTCTCAAGGAGAGCTGGAAACAGGAAAAAGCTTCAATTATGAATTTACTGTCAGTGGCGAAGGAAACATTAGTGCGATCGAGGCACCACAGCCTGAGACGGACGAAAACTTCGATTTTTATGCTCCAAATGTGAGCCAGAATGTAAACAAGAGCAATTCACGTGTACGAGGTACAAAGAGCTACAATTTTTACGCGATACCTAGCGAGCCAGGAGAATTCAAAATGTCGGACTATTTCAATTGGGTATTTTTCAATCCTCAGACTGAGATGTATGATACGCTACGCTCTGATTTAGTTTTGAATGTTTCAGGAGAAAGTCGGAAAAATCAATACATCGCTTCAACAGATCTCGGCGATTTCTATGATAAAATCAATACTGCAGATAATGATTTATCTTCACTCAGCGCTGATTCTTGGATTCAATGGGCAATCAATATCTTCATTGTTTCTGTGATGGGGCTTACTCTTTTCATTTTATTTCGGAAAACAGCCTAATCCATGTTCAACAGTTTTGGCAATGTTTTGAAGGTCACTTCTTTTGGGGAGTCCCATGGTCCGGGTGTTGGGGTGGTTGTAGATGGATTTCCTGCTGGAGTTGAGATCGACCTTGCTGCTGTTCAGTCGGAGCTTGATCGTAGAAAGCCGGGCCAGTCTCGGATTACTACACAACGCAAGGAGGATGATGAATTCGAGATTTTGTCTGGGGTATTCGAGGGTAAATCCACGGGGGCACCAATCGCCATTCTTATTCGAAATTCTGATGCAAAAAGTAAAGACTATAGTCACATTAAAGATACCTTCCGACCATCACATGCCGACTTCACCTATCAGGAGAAGTATGGAAATCGCGACTACCGAGGAGGAGGGAGAAGCTCTGCACGCGTCACCGCTGGATGGGTAGCAGCGGGTGCCCTAGCAAAGCAACTCCTTAAGAGGAAGAATGTTGAATGCCTTGCTTATGTTTCTCAGGTTGGTGATCTCTCGATAGAGAAAAACTATCAGGAATTAGACCTTTCAATGGTTGATTCAAATGATGTACGTTGCCCAGACGCAGAGACAGCTAAGAAAATGTTTTCGCTGATTGATGTGACAAGAAAGAGCCGCGACACAATAGGTGGAGTTGTCACTGGAGTGATCAAGGAAGTACCAGTAGGACTAGGCGAACCTTTGTTTGGCAAATTGAATGCTGAGTTGGGGAAGGCCATGCTTTCTATCAATGCAGTAAAAGGCTTCGAACTCGGAAGTGGATTTGAAGGAGTGAAGATGAAGGGTTCTGAACATAACGACCAATTTGAAATAGATGGCGGAATAGTAAAAACAAAGACAAATTATTCTGGAGGAATCCAGGGTGGAATTTCCAATGGTTCGGATATCTATTTCAATGTGGCTTTCAAGCCAGTGGCGACTATCATGCAGGATCAACAGTCTGTAGATAAGGATGGTAACGAGGTTACGGTAGAGGGAAAAGGAAGACATGACCCTTGCGTGGTTCCAAGAGCTGTACCGATTGTGGAAGCAATGTCTGCTCTGGTTATAGCAGATTTCTATTTAATAGCACAAACCAATATATTGCGAGGTTAATTAATGTGTCTATTCAAATAGACCAGAAGCCTCAACTATACCCAATGAAAAAACTTCCGCTTCACATGAAGATAATGATCGGCTTGATTGCCGGCGTTATTTACGCTTTTGTCTCGAGCGCACTTGGATGGAACTCCTTCACGATTAATTGGATCGATCCTTTCGGATTGATTTTCATACGAATCTTGAAGTTCATAGCAGTTCCTCTTGTACTCTTTTCGATCATCAGCGGAATTTCTGGCCTTCAGGACATTTCCAAGCTTGGGAAAATGGGAGCGAAAACACTATCGCTTTATTTACTCACCACTATTAGTGCCGTGGCTATTGGTTTGTTTTTGGTAAATGTGATCAAACCTGGAACCCATCTGGATGACGAGCAGAGAACCAAGAATCGTATTTCGTACGAATTGTGGGCAAATGAGAATCAGATCGAGATAAAGGACGACAAGAATTTATTGAATGACCCAAACTATGCAGTTTTGGTGGAGGAGGTCTCCGGAGCACCACAGGAAGTAAACTTTGAAGTGGAGATGATGAAAGGAAGTGCTGAGATGACCAAAGAATCTCCGCCATTGCAATTCCTTGTAGACATGGTTCCAGAAAACTTGGTGCTGTCCATCTCCAACAACGGACTAATGCTTCAGGTAATTTTCTTTGCGATCTTCTTCGGAATCTCCATAGCAATTGTAGGAGAGAAAGCTAAACCAGTTGCCACATTTATAACCAGTATCAATGATGTCTTCCTGAAGATGGTCTCATTGGTGATGAAGGCTGCGCCGTACTTTGTCTTTGCACTTCTGGCTGGAGTTATTGCGAAAATGGCAAATTCTCCAGGAGAGGTATTTGAAATTTTTAAGGGTCTGGCGTCCTACTCTCTCACACTCTTTGCAGGCTTGGCGTTTCTGGTAGCAGTTTTATACCCGATGATCCTTGTGCTTTTTGTTAAAGGAATGACGTACAAGAATGTATTTAAGAACCTTGGACCTGCACAGTTGATGGCATTTTCTACAAGCTCAAGTGCAGCGACACTACCTGTTACCATGGAGTGTGTTGAAAAAAATATGGGTGTTTCTAAAAATGTTTCAAGTTTTGTGTTGCCGATTGGAGCCACCGTAAATATGGATGGGACCAGCGTAATGCAGGCAGTTGCGGTAATATTTCTTGCCCAGCTTCATATGGTAGACCTGACGTTTACACAGCAACTGATTATTGTTCTTACAGCAACACTGGCATCAATTGGATCTGCAGCAGTTCCAAGTGCTGGACTTGTGATGCTAATTATTGTACTGCAGTCTGTTGGATTGAATCCTGCGTGGATGGCTATAATTTTCCCAGTGGATAGGCCGCTGGATATGTGTAGAACTGTTGTAAATGTAACTGGGGATGCTACTGTAGCTACATTAGTGGCAGGCACCCAAGGTGAGTTGAATCCTGGTGAAAAAGGGTAAATAGTTGAATAGTTAAGTGGTAGGCAAGATCTTTGAAATTATTCTTCCCACTAATCCTCCATTTAACCAATTTACTGGTTAACCGTTCCCGCATTGAACTTTCTGTGACATCTTTGCGGTTTTAAAAGAAATTCAACTCATGCAGACCTCGGAATCTCCCAAGCTGGTAACCATCTATACGGAATCAAATCCAAATCCAAACTCGCTGAAGTTTGTGGCTAACTTCATGCTAGTGCCAGAAGGCGTAAGCAGGGATTACCCAACGATGGAAGCGGCATCAGAAGCTCCACTAGCTACAGCACTGTTCAAGCAGTTTGATTATATCGCACGTGTTTTTTACATGAGCAATTTTGTGACTGTTACGAAGAACGAACAGACGGAATGGTTCGAGGTAAAGAATGAAATTCAAACGTTCATTAAGAATTATCTGGAAGCTGAAAAACCTATACTTACTGAAAAAATCGAGAAGACGCTCGACGAAGAATTAACAGGTGATGACACCGAAACAAAAATCAAGGGAGTGTTGGAAGAGTATATCCGGCCAGCCGTTGAAATGGACGGAGGAGCTATTAGTTTTCACTCATTTGAGGAAGGCACTGTGAAAGTGCTATTACAAGGCTCTTGCAGTGGTTGCCCTTCATCAACCATCACATTGAAATCAGGAATTGAGAACCTTCTCAAGCGGATGGTGCCAGAGGTTCAAGAAGTAGTTGCAGAAGACGCTTGAGAGAAGAACTTCAGTTAGTTCACGATATAGTTTAATATTTCCTGACTTCTTATGAACTTTATGTTCATGAAGAACCCTATCCTCACCCTTGCTAGCATAGCTATTTTTTGGGCATGCACTGCCCCTGTTGATGAAAATGCCCAGAGTAGTAATGACCCAACAGCAATTTCGTTCGATTCCCTTCTGGCTGCCGAAACTGGTGCCGATGTTTATGGGATGAGAAGTTATGTTATTGCGTATCTACTCAAGGGGCCAAATAGAGATCAAGATTCTCTGGAGGCTGCGCAAATTCAGCGTGCACACCTGGACAACATTAAGAGAATGGCTGAGCAGGGAAAGCTTGTGCTTGCAGGTCCCTACCTGGATGATCACGGTGTTCAGGGCATTTACGTTTTTGCGGTTGAGTCCATTGAAGAGGCTGAAGAGCTTACACGTACAGACCCTGCTATCAAGGCAGGCCGCTTAGTTATGGAAATGCATCCATGGTACGGAAGTGCGGCCTTAATGAAGGTGGGTGACCTACACACCCAGCTAGCTAAACAAGGGATTTGATGATTAGTAGGCGAATACAGGTACTGGGGAAGGTACAAGGTGTATTTTATCGTGCCACTGCCAAGACCAAGGCGGATGATTTAAGACTGGTTGGATGGGTCAGAAATGAACCTGACGGCTCAGTGGTCTTGGAGGTGCAAGGAGATGATGCAAAAGTTTCACAGATGATCGAATGGTGCAAAGAGGGTCCCACGTTTTCGCGAGTGGATCAGGTATTGGAGGAGCCAGCGGAGCCCATCAGTGAAAAGTCATTCGAAATAGTCTACTAGCACTACTTCTCGCCAAGTACAAACGAGATCGGGAGATGGTCGCTGAACCCTTCCAAATTTGGTTTCTCCTGGCCAAAACGAATCGGAGTGTCGTACCTACCAGAGACCATGCCATCAAATACCTCAAGCTTGACAGTATCCTCATCTAGTGAGAATTTACCTGATTTTTTAGCGATTCCCTTTGAGACCATAAACTGATCAATCATCATAGGTGTACCTCCGTAAACGTAGCTGGCCTTTCGCTGACCCAATAGTGGCCACATAAGATTATAGAGATAGGGATTTCTACCATACACCACTTTGCCTCTATCTATAACACTAAGTGCATAATCGGTGAGAGATCGACAGAATGGATCGTCATTGAAATCTCCCATAACCACGATGGCAGCATCATCACCTTTGACCTCCTGAATACGCTCGATAAAGTAACTAAGCGTCTCACCGGTAATTATACGATAAGGTTCTGACTCATACTGGCCAGCAGATCTTGATGGCCAGTGATTTCCAACTAGAATTAACTCTGTGCCACTGGACTTTATCTTCAGTGTAGCCTGTACAATTTCCCTGGTGGGGTATCGCTTTATTACAGAATGATGGAAAAATTCCTGCTTTACGAACTCATATTTATCCTTGTTGAAAATGAACGCCACATCTATCCCTCGTTTGTCTTTCATATTGTGATGGATGAGGCCGTAAGATTTAGAAATAGAAATCTTGTCAATGAGCTGTTGCAGGACATGCGCGTTCTCAACCTCACAAACCCCTAAAATATCAGGTCCTTCGCCTTCGTTGAGTTGATCAATTACCCAAGCTAGATTTTTGATTTTCCGATTTAAGATCTGAGTGGTCCAGTTCTTTAGGTCTGCCTTTATTTTTCTTTTTAGATCGTCAGGCCTTCTTTCAATTGGGGCATCTCGTAAGTCGAAGAGATTTTCAAGATTCCACCAGGAAATGTAGTGGTTTTCCATAGCGTTGTTTTTGATTAAAGTTCTTCAATCAATTAGAGATTGTCAATACCTGAAATTGGGTATTTCGCTGTACTTACTTGCAAGAGAAAATGACTATTGGCTCTGAAAGGCTTGAATCTCAGAAAGACTTAATACAGCATTACTCTGAGCCAATGAGTCGACTCCGATTTCCAGGGAGTGGAACTTCCAATCATACGCGGATTGCTTTATGGTTTTGAGAGACACACCCGACTTAATAAGCGTGTATGCCACTAGTTTTATGTCTCTTGGATCTACATCTGCACCGTAGATTAAGGCGTTGCTGCCAACACCTTTGTTGTCTTCCGCTTCTCTTTCATGGAGGTAGTATCCTAGATTTTTTAGCGCAAAAACCTTGTTGCCATCATTTACGTGCTTGTAGTACCTGATCACCACATCTTCTCGAGATCTACCTTCAGGCAGACTTGCTAGGATTGGACTTAAATAGGAGTTCTTTAAGTCTTGGAAATAGTCATCGCCAGTGAAGGATTGCGTTGTTGTTGCAAGTTGTTGATTATTCTGTTGTTCTGCTGCAGTGTCAACCGATGACGGTGGATCTGAAAATTCAGAGGTCGTGTTTTCTGGTTCTTCGCTGACCTGCACCACTGAGTCAGTTGAGCTTTCCGTTGTTTGAATTAGTTCTTCAAGCTCGTCTTTTTTAGGTTCGTTAGCAGGCTTTTCTTGTTTGTAGGTCTGACTGTCTGGGTGATGCGGCTTTAATGCTTCATAGAAAAACACTTCAGCAAGCTTAGCGCCACCTACCAAAATAACTGCTGCAAAAAAATATGTTAGCGATTTTGCCATGGTGAAAAGGGGGATTATTCACTCCTAAGTTACTTAATTACTTTTTGGACACAAAAAAACCCCGACCTTGAAACGATCGGGGTTATTGCAATTGCAATTTTTTCTATTCCGCTGATTTGCTCTTATTCAAATCTATCACGATAGGTGTAGCAATGAAGACAGAAGAATACGTTCCAACGATAATTCCAATTAGAAGAGCAAAGGAAAATCCTTGAAGTACAGCTCCACCAAACACAAATAGTACAAGCACAACAATCAATGTTGTGGCTGAGGTGATCAGCGTTCTACTTATGGTGTTGTTCAGAGATTCGTTGAAAACTTTTACCATTTCCGATCCTGACTTAATGCCAAGATTTTCCCTGATTCTATCAAATACAACCACAGTATCGTTAATAGAATATCCTATGATCGTTAAAATCGCAGCTACAAATACTTGATCTGCTTCAAAGGAGAGCCCCAATACGTTGGCTATTGCAAATGCTGAAAGCACAAAAAGTGTATCATGGAACAGTGCGACAATAGCACCAAGTCCAAACTGCCATTTTCTAAACCTGAAAACGATATATAAGAAAATACAAATCAATGCTAGTGCACCCGACCTGTAGGATGAGTTCTTGATATCGTCCGCAATGGTTGGACTCACTTTAGATGAACTGGAAATGGTGAAATTTCCTGCACCAAGATTAGTATCATCCTTCATGTACGTCAGTCCAGTTGATTCTGATAAACCTTTCAATAGTTCATCACGAACTGTAACATCAGCTTCATCACTTTCGTCATCTATGAGATAACTAGTTGTTACTTTCAAAATATCAGGGGCACCGAAAGTCTTCACTTCTGGAGCAACTCCATCAAAATAATTTCCAAGTGAACTTCTAATTTCAGACGCATCTCGTGGCTCGTCGAAGGCTACAACGTATGATCTTCCACCCTTAAAGTCTACACCAAGAGTGATCCCCTTTGTGATCATGGCAGCTATTCCAAGTGTGATAAATATCAAACTGAAGAGATAGGCAATTTTCCGTCTGCTCAGAAAATCGATTTTGAGATTAGTAAGTGCATTCCGTGAAAAGGCATTGGCAAAAGAGAGTTTTGCGCTATCTCCCTTTTTAGAGAAAGCCTCCACGATGACTCTGGTGATGAAAACAGCACTGAAGAACGAGCATACGATACCAATCATCAGTGTAATTGCAAAGCCTTTGATGGGCCCTTGACCCAGCCAGAATAGAATCATACCAACAATTAGTGTTGTAAGATTCGCATCGAAAATTGACCAATAAGCTTTTTTGTAACCAGCTGAGATTGCAGCTTTCAAGCCAGACCCGTTTCTGAGCTCCTCTTTGATCCGTTCAAATATTAGCACGTTTGCATCAATTGCCATACCGAAGGTTAGTACAATACCAGCAATACCAGGTAATGTAAGGGAAGACCCAAACTGGGCAAGAATTCCCATGATGAAAAAGACGTTAAAGAACAACGCCACGTTAGCGATCAAACCTCCTTTTGCGTAATAGAACACCATGAAGATGATCACGATCACCAATCCGTAAAGAATGGAGTTTAGCCCTTGATTTTGCGCCACTTTACCAAGCGTTGGTCCCACAACAACATCCTCAACGATAGTGGTAGGTGCTGGCAATGAGCCGGCTTTCAAAATGTTTGCGAGATCTTTCGCTTCATCAATATCTTCAAAACCACCCGATATAGACGAGCTACCGTTTGGTATTTCGCCGATTACATTTGGCGCAGAGAATACATAATTGTCAAGCACAATTGCAATTCTCTGATTGATATTTTCTCGGGTCATTTTTGACCAGATTCGTGCTCCTGTGGCATTCATTTGCATAGTCACCTCTGGCTCCGCACGCTCATTGAGATTCTGGGAAGCATTGGCAATTGTTTCGCCAGTAAGACTAGCCTTTCCAGACCTATTCGATTTGATAGGGTACAATTCAAGTAGATCGGGTCCTGTAAGATTTTCTCCTTTATCTTTTGGTTTAACGTCCCACAAAAATTTCATCGTAGCAGGAATAAGTGCTTGCACATCGTCCCGTTCTAGAACCCTGTTGATCTTCGCGGTATCCTTAGCGTCATACAAAAAACCTGCATAGTTTGGTGACTGCTGTAGAAGATCAAATATTGGAGAATTTCTCACGAAGAGAGAATCCAGATTGGTGGCTGGTACGGTGTCATTTTCATCCACGCTTAGGCTATCACCGTCATTTTCAGAAAGCAATGCACTTAGGTCTTGACTTACCTGTGCTTCGTCCTCTGTAAGTTCTGGCGCTGAAAGTTTAAGCTCCGCTGAAATCAAATCGTTGATGGAACTCAAAACAGGAACCGCCTCCTGCGGTTGATGCACCTCCCAAAATTCTAACTTTGCAACACCCTGCAGAAGTTTTCTGACTCTCTCAGGGTTATCAATACCAGGAAGTTCAATCTGAATTCTACCTGTTCCTTGCAGTCTTTGAATGTTTGGTTGTGAGGTACCAAATCGGTCGATCCTGGTTCGCAGGATGTTGAAAGATCTATCAATGGCACTTTCTACCTCTGTGTTGATAATATCCAAAATTTCTGCATCTGTACTGCTAAGATTAATTCTTCCTCTGTTTGCCGCTGTGGCAAATATTTGGGCCAATTCCTTACTAGGCGCTTGCTCTTTAAATACGCGGTAGAACTCGTCAACAAAATTCAGCTGCGTTCCTTTGATGTTAGCTCGGGCTTGAGCTAGCGAACTGTTGAAATCCGTATCCTTGCTATTGCCGCTAAGCCCTTTGAGAATGTCTATCGGAGATACTTCAAGTGTGACATGCATACCTCCTTGCAAATCCAGTCCGAGGTTAAGTTCGGTCTCCTTGATTTCCTTGTAAGTGTAGTCTACTCCAAGCAGGTCATACACTGGTTCATTCCAGATGGAATCCAGGTATCGTTGCTTTTCCGTAACGTTGATATTACCATCTGTCCCTGTAGTTGCAACAGTCGCTTTATCGTTGATGCCTTGAGCAATCATCGTAAACGACAAATAGTAAATACAGAGTAGTGAAATAAGAATGGTTAAGAATATTACAAATCCTTTGTTTTTCATGATTTTGAATGTTTAGCTAATGCAGGCATTAGCTCTAGAAGTTTGTTGAGTAAATGTTTTGAAGTTCGGTTGTAAAATCCCTATTGGTTAGGGAGCGTTAGGAGAAACGATCTTTCTCAGTAACACTTGAATAGCTCGATGTACTCTTGGTACAATGAGTCTGGAGGAGATTGATTTTTCAGTTGTTTCCTTACTATGAGTGACCTCATCAAGCAGATAAGAGTCAAAACCTAAATTAATTTGAGAGGCTGAATTTGGAATTGTTTGAGGTAGAGAGATCGAAGTTTCTGACCCAGCCTCAGAATCAGTTTTGTCACTCTGTTCCTGCGAATCCTCTTCATAGGCGTCCATATGCATTGCCTGTAGCAACACAAACGCACTTAGTGCTATTCCGAAAAATAGCTGCATGGTTTGACGCGATATTGAGACTCTCTTTATCATAAAGGATCGCAAATCTACTAAAATCATCGATTTAAATAACAGAGAATAACTTCGAGCGCTTTATTGAAGTTGTCATGGTTGGGGATAATAACATCGGCCCACTTTCTCGACGGCTCAATGTAATTTCGAAAAGCTGGTGTTACGTGGTGTTCAAAGCGATATAAAACATCATTTAGATCATAGCCACGTTCCTCCGCATCGCGGATAATCCTTCTTTTTAGCATAAGAAACCCCGGAGCTTCTATGAAGATTTTTAAGTCAAGAAGATTTCTAAGGTCTTCCACGAAAAGTGCAAATATTCCCTCAACCAGAATGATACTAGCACTTTCTATTTTGATGATCTTCCTTTCTGAGTTCGGATTATTGTAGTTGTACTCCTCAAGCTCAATAGTCTTGCCATCGATGAGTGATCTTAAGTCTTCAACATATTTCTCCATGTTGATGGAGCCCAGCGTGTCGAAATTTTCTACTCCCTGATCGTCTTTGGGCTGTTGTGTTCTTTGGATGTAATAATTGTCCATTGAATGGACCGCAACATCGGGCATGCTCTCAAGCAACTTTTGGATGAAGAGAGTTTTTCCTGACCCGCTACCACCTGTTACACCGATTACCGTGGGTTTATCCATTTAGCTTGCCAAGATATGAAAGAAGTTTTTCAAATGCTTTTGCACGGTGGGAAAGCTTGTTTTTTTCCTCGGCAGCCATTTCTGCGAAAGTGCGGTCAAATCCATCTGGAACAAAAATAGGGTCGTACCCGAACCCATTACTTCCTCTCAAATGATCCTGAAGCTGACCTGCAAGCATCCCTTCAAATTGAACCTCCGCTCCATCCTGATCAATAAAAGTTATCACAGATCTGAATCGGGCAGACCGATCTTCAAACGCTTGAAGGTTCTTTAGCACTAAAGCTATGTTCTTTGAATTGTCCCTTTCTGGTCCAGCGTACCGTGCAGAGATGACTCCAGGTGCGCCACCTAGTGCGGTAACCTCAAGCCCGCTATCATCTGCAAAAACGGGAATTCGTTTGCTGTCAAATACGTAACGAGCCTTTATTCGGGAGTTTTCCTCTAGCGTGGAACCAGTTTCTTCAATCTCTTCGGTAATGCCAATTTCGTTCAGACCAATAATCTCTATACCATCAGGTGATAGTTCAGAAATTTCCCTGACTTTATTCTCATTGTGAGAAGCGAAGCAAATGGTCATTGTTTCGTAACTCGAACTGGCTGTAGTTCAAAGGTGATTACTGAACTGGCTGGAATGGTTTCAATACCATTACTGAATTGAGCAATACTACCGTATCCTAGATCGGAGGGGAAAACGATTAGAATTCGACCGCCGACATGTACCTTATTAAAGGTAGTTGAAACACCATCTGTAAATCCAGTAATAAACCGACCACTAATGGTCCACCCCGTTGAAGAGTAGTTTATTAAGATAGGAATATATACTCTTCCTTCTGTGAAAATAGTCGTGTCTTCCTGGGTGATAGATTCGATGGTTGTGTCAAAGAGTTTATCGTCTGTCAGTCTACCGATGTAGTTAAAATCAACAATATCACTTTCATCAATGGATAGACTGTCAAATGCTGTTTGCCCTTCGTCTAAAATCACATATCTCACGCCAGATTCGGTAGTATCAACCGTACTTGGATCATATCCTTTTGAGGTTAGATATTCATTAATGATTGCTACATCGGCTGCTCTTTGAATAGCTGGATCAACCGAAACGATAATCTTACCTTCTCCGCATGAAATGAGGAAGACTAGGCTAATCCCTAAAATGAGTAAGAGTAAATTTTTCATTTTTAACAGACTTATCTACTTGCGTGCTTTACTGAATACCAACAAGCTCAACATCAAAAACCAATACTGAATTAGCTGGAATACGCCCTCCTCTTGAGCCGTATGCCAAGGAACTCGGGATATAGAGAGTTGCTTTAGTACCAACGTTCAATTCAGCAATTCCAATATGCCATCCTTGAATGACCGATCCAGTCTCTAGCGCAAAAGCATATGGTTCGTAGGTTCTTCCTGGATTGAAGACACCAGCTTCCTGAGCTCGCTCAGCATTACTTGTGTCAAATACCTCTCCTGATAAGAACTGGCCAGTGTAGTCAACTTCTACCATCTCTCCGCTAACTGGCTTGCGACCTGTTCCCTGCTCATGAATTTTATAACGTAGGCCACTTGGTGTTGATTCTGCCACAATGCTATTTTCGGTTAAATAATTGTCAATAATCTCAGCATCGATCGCATCTTGCTCTGCTGAAAGTTTTACCTGTAGATCACGTTGGTACTGACCATACGCCTGATCAGTCATTATGTCTACAACTGCGATCTGAAAGTCAATCATCTGATCATCCACGATTGAGTCAGGTTTTTGTGGGCCAAATAGTGCAAGGGCAGTCATTTCGAAGCGTACACTGTCTCCAGCTCGCAGTAGGGCAATAATTTCATAAACTTCCCCCTGCGCCACAGCTTGACTTGGATCTACTTTGAAAGGAGCAGGATTATTTATATCTGGCTCAACAAGTACCTCTCCGCCCGCAAGAGCATATCTGAAATGATACAATCCAACCAAAGAGTCTGCAGGAAGTGATCCATTCCCTTCCTTTAGATATTGGACAACTGTTCCTTTGCTGGTTTCAAACGAACTTTGACCGCAAGAAACCAGAACTAACCCGACGATAACAACTACTATATTCTTCATTTTTAATTTCAACGATCCACGGGATCGATTTATGGTTTTGTTTTTAAAATATTCTGATCAATCAGCGATTTGAATTTTTCTTCCGTCTCCTTCAATGTCAACCCAGAAATCCCCCCCGCAGCATTCTTATGCCCTCCTCCGGAGAAGTATTCTTCCGCAAATTTATTAACTGCAAAATCGCCTATGCTTCTAAATGACAATTTTATTTCGTTTGCCTTGTGTATAATGATGGCGGCTACCACAATTCCCTTAATGGACAAGGCATAATTCACTAACCCTTCAGTGTCACCCTGTTTCAGTCGAAAGTTCTTAAAATCATCCTCATCGATAACAAAATAAGCGATCCGAGCACTTTCATCTACTCGTAATTTTTCTGCAAGGGCATGACCAGTAAACCGAAGTCTATCTAGTGAATTTGTGTCATAGATTAGTCTGCTTACTTTGGTTACATCTGCACCCAGGTCAATCAGGTCAGCAACCGTGCGATGAATTTTGGATGTAGTAGATGAATGTTTAAAAGAGCCAGTGTCAGTCATAATACCTGCATATAAGCATTCGGCAATGTCTTTGTCGATGGATGCTCTTCCAGAGTAGTCCAGAATCAAATCGTAAACCAACTCGGCAGTGGCTGCAGCAGTATCATTCCAAAAATTAAAATCGGGCTTTATTTCAGGATTAAGATGATGATCGATTAACGCGATTTTGCCTTTGATGCTTTGCGCTTTTTCCTTCATTGATTTGATTCTATTGAAACCCGAAAAATCGAGGCAAAAGAGCAAATCTGCATCATCGAGCAATTGATCGGCTTTGATCTGATCAGTTTCGTAATTCAGAACGGTATCATTGCCTGCCATCCATTCTATGAAATCAGGATAGCTAGTTGGCACAATAACGTGAACATTCTGACCAATGGACCTGAGAAAATGAAACAAACCCAATGAAGAACCTAATGCATCAGCATCGGGGTTTGCATGTGTGGTTATTACAATTTTCCTTGATTCGCTTAAGTAGTCCCGGAGAACCGACGTGTCCTTCATATAGTTGCCCAGAAGGCAAAAGTGAGCGGCAAAATTAGTAACATTTAGAAAACAACGTTTCTCCTCCCCTCAGAATAGTAATAATGTTAATTTTGAGCGGATTTTAAAGACCTTTACAAAAAGACAAAAACTTAAAAATGGCAGGACAAACTACGTTTACAATGTTAAAACCTGATGCTTTTGGCGCAGGAAATTCAGGAGCGATTATCAAAATGATTGAAGAGGCTGGATTTAAAATAAGTGCAGCAAAGCTGACGAAGCTTAGTAGCGAACGCGCTGGTCAGTTTTATGAAGTGCACAAAGAGCGACCGTTCTATGGCGACTTGGTTTCTTACATGTCATCTGGACCGATCATCGCGATGGTTTTGACGAAAGAAAATGCAGTCGAAGATTTTCGGGCATTGATTGGGGCTACAAACCCTGCTGAAGCTGCTGAGGGGACGATACGAAAAATATTTGCAAAGTCAATCGAAGCAAATGCAGTTCATGGTTCTGATTCGGATGAAAACGCTCAAATTGAGGCAAGCTTCTTCTTCTCAAGAACAGAAAGGTTCTAAATGTCAAGAATTAGCTCACGTGGGATTACTCGTGAGCTAATTCATTGCTTTCATCTATTCTCTCCACCCAGAAGTTGTTGAATCCTTCACCAATTTGTATTACGATTTGTTTTAACTGAAGCAGTTCCAAAATGGATAGGAAATTGAAAATCACTAGGATTTTCTCTGGCTTTTCCGAAATCAAATCAGTAAACGCTAATCTTTTACCATAAACCAATCGCTCCATTAGCGCTGATTTCTGCCTTTCTACGGTATACGGATATTGCACAACCTGGTGTATAGGCTTATTTTTTTCGAACTCGTAGCGAGCAAGAACTTTTTGAAAGACCTTCATCATCTTATAGAGATCCAGATCTTGCATTTCAGCCTCGACATTAATGTTCTCTGAGAGCTTCCGAATCTCTTTAGAAAGGTTCCCGCGTTTCTCCCGATCCATCCGTTCGGATTCCATTTGGGTCAGCGTGGAAATTACAGATTTGTATTTCTTATACTCGAGTAAGTGTTTTATCAGCTCCTCTCGTGGATCAACTTCGTTGCCCTCCTCGTCCATAACAGGCCTCGGAAGCAGCATTTTGGCCTTTATTCGCATCAGTGTAGCGGCTACAAGAATAAATTCACTTGCGACTTCCACATTTAGTTGTTCTAGGTCGTGGATATGTTCAAGAAAATCATCCGTGATCTTTGCAATGGGGATATCGTAGATATCCAGTTCGTCTCTTTCAATGAAGAACAGGAGCAGATCAAATGGTCCCTCAAATAGAGGGAGATTGATTTCGAATTTTTCGTCTTGTTGAGAAGTGATCACGAGCCAAAAGTACAATCATTGTTAAATTGAAATGGAATAAGTCACTTACTAATTGTAATCATTTAGCTTTGCAGACTATTGATATTTTCGAATAACATCAAAACATTTGGTTCCCTAATCAGTTTATCAGGAACATTTAATAGATGGAGATAATACCTGGACCACTACTTGCGGTGATTGATTCACCAAATGATCTCAAAAAATTGGATGAGCGCCAGCTCGCTCAAGTTTGTGAAGAGCTAAGAAATTTCATCATTGACAATGTATCGATCTACGGTGGCCATTTTGGAGCTAGCTTGGGAGTCACCGAGTTAACTGTCGCATTGCACTATGTGTTCAATACCCCCATTGATCAATTGGTTTGGGATGTGGGGCACCAAGCCTACGGACATAAAATCCTGACGGGGCGGCGAGAGACGTTCCATACAAATCGAAAATATAAGGGACTGTCGGGGTTTCCCAAAAGAAGCGAAAGTGAGTATGACACTTTTGGTGTCGGTCACTCATCTACTTCAATATCCGCTGCCTTGGGGATGGCGGAAGCATCAAAACAAAAAAATCAGGACAAGCAGCACATTGCAGTAATTGGCGATGGTGCAATGACTGGTGGTCTCGCTTTTGAGGCAATGAACCATGCAGGAGTTTCCAATTCAAATCTTCTCATTGTCTTGAACGACAATTGCATGTCGATTGACCCTAATGTTGGAGCTTTAAAGGATTACCTGACAGACATCACAACCAGCCATACCTACAATAGATTTCGCGACGAGATATGGAAGCTGTTAGGTAAAATCAGCAAATTTGGCCCTAATGCACAGGAGATTGCTGCCAAGGTTGAAAACAGCGTTAAGTCGTTGCTGTTGAAGCAAAGTAATCTATTTGAATCACTGAATTTGCGATATTTTGGACCCATTGACGGCCATGATGTGAATCATTTGGTTGATGTGATGAAGGATTTGCAAAAAATCCCCGGACCAAAAATTTTGCATTGCCTCACTGTGAAGGGCAAGGGATACGGACTGGCCGAGAAGGATCAAACGAAATGGCACGCGCCTGGAACGTTCGACAAGATTTCTGGAGCGATAAACAAAAAAGTGTTCGACACACCACAACCTCCAAAGTATCAGGATGTGTTTGGACATACGCTGGTTGAGTTGGCAAAAGACAATGATAAAATTGTAGGAATTACTCCTGCCATGCCTTCAGGCTCTTCGATGAAAATCATGATGGACGAAATGCCCGACAGAGCGTACGATGTTGGGATTGCAGAGCAACATGCCGTGACTTTCTCAGCAGGAATGGCAACGCAAGGAATGGTTCCGTTTTGCAACATTTATAGCACATTTATGCAACGTGCATACGATCAGGTAATTCACGATGTATGTATTCAAAATTTACCGGTTGTATTCTGCATGGATCGTGCGGGATTGGCAGGAGCTGATGGGCCAACGCATCATGGCGTTTACGACATAGCCTACATGCGATGTCTTCCAAACATGGTAGTATCAGCCCCGATGAACGAAGCTGAACTTCGAAGCCTCATGTATACAGCTAGTAAGTTTAACGGTCCATTTTCCATTCGATATCCACGAGGAAATGGAGTGATGCCAGAGTGGAAAACCGACATGGAGACGTTACAAATTGGTAAGGGGCGTCAAATCGCAGAAGGATCTGATGTAGCGATTGTGTCGATTGGTCACGTGGGAAATTTCGCTGAGAGTGCAGCACTTGATTTAAAGAAAGAGGGTCTCGATGCTGCAGTTTTTGATATGCGATTTGCAAAGCCACTTGACGAGGAGTTACTTCATACGATATTCAAGAATTTCAGCAAGGTGGTAACCGTAGAGGATGGATGCCTGATGGGAGGCTTTGGTTCGGCGATTCTGGAATTTGCCTCAGACAATCAATACCATTCTAGCATCAAGAGGCTTGGGATTCCTGATCGGATTGTGGAGCACGGAGAACAACCACAACTTCATCAAGAGTGCGGTTACGACGCAGAAGCAATCAAGGAAGCGGTAAGATCTTTTACCGAAATTGCTGCCACCACATCCATCTAGCCTAAATCACGTTCCATAGTCTTACGTTTTTTTTGTAGATTATAGATTGGTATGTCAACCAGCATTCGAAATATCGGAGTACTTTTTTGGCTGTTTCTTCTTGCCAGTTCCTGCCGACAGTCTTCTGTTAGCAACCCCATTGGAATTGCAGATCGAAAAGAATTTATCCATGATCTTGATTTGGACAAAATAAAAGCACGTGGCTACATCACGGCGCTCATGGACAACAGCTCCACCGGCTTGTTTATTTATCGAGGTAAGACAATGGGCTATGAGTACGAGCTACTAAAGCGATATAGCGATGAGCTAGGAGTAGAGTTGAGGATTGACATAACCCCAAGCCTTGAGGAGGCATTTAACAAGCTTAATACGGGAGTGGGTGATATCATGGCTTACAATCTTACCGTAACGAAGGAGCGAAAAAAAAGAATAGCTTTTACTCATTATCATAATCAACAACATTTAGTCTTAATCCAAAGAAAACCAGAGGGATGGCGTGAATTAAAGTATCATGAAATAGAAGCACAGGTCATACGAAATCCAATTGACTTGATCGGCAAAGAAGTGACCGTTCGCTCGCACTCATCGTATTATGATCGATTGGTAAACTTATCTGAAGAAATTGGCGGTGACATTTTGATAACTCCCGGAGACAATCAAATGGAAACCGAGCAGCTGATTCGAGCGGTGGCGGAGGGAGACATAGATTTCACAGTAGCAGAGGACAACATCGCGTTGGTAAACTCTACGTACCATCGAAATTTGGATATCAAAACGGCAGTAAGCTTTCCACAACAAATCTCGTGGGGCATTCGAAAGAATGCTCCAGATCTCTTGAGCTCTCTGAATAGTTGGATCGAGAAAATGCGGAAGACAGCGGATTATTATGTGATCTACGATAAGTATTTCAAGAGCTCAAAAGCATCTCTGGCCAGATCTAGGAGTAAGTATTCTACTATGAGTGGTGGCCATATTTCACCATACGATTCTTTAATAAAGCACGCTGCACTTGAGCTTGGTTGGGATTGGCGGCTGCTTGCAGCTCAAATGTTCAAGGAGTCGAAATTTAATCGAAAAGCCAAGTCATGGGCGGGAGCAATTGGCTTAATGCAAGTCCTCCCACGGACTGCGAAAGACTATAATGTCACAAATCTCACGAACCCCGCACGTAATATTCATGCAGGAACTATGCATCTGTTGTGGCTTCAAAACCTTTGGAGAAATGATATTGAAGACAAGGATGAACGCATAAAATTTGTTTTGGCATCCTACAATGTTGGTAGAGGCCATGTCTTGGATGCGGTTAGATTAACCGAGAAATATGGTGGCGATGCAACGAAATGGTCGGATGTACGTGAGTTTCTACTAAAGAAATCTTACACCAAGTATTTCAACGATCCGGTAGTCGAGTTTGGTTATTGCAGAGGCGCAGAGCCCGTAAGTTATGTGGACGAAATACTTGAGAATTTTTCGAATTATAAAGCCATTATTAATCCAAATCAGCCAATTGCGAGCACTAATTTGTATTAGATTAATTAAAAAAAATATAAGAATAGCACAATTTGAGGTTACTATTTAAATTGACTGTGTATATACATATACTTGCATATCTTTTTTTACTTGCCTTGATTTTTTGAATATTGAATCGACATTTTTAATGAAGCCACAGCACGAAACACTCCTCGAAGAATACCTGAAAACAAGAAAATCAGAACTTGGGATAGATCAATTTACCTATATCTTAAAAATTTATCCAGCACTCTTGGTGTGCATGAGTGATGGGAAATTGGATAAGGAGGAATGGGACGGAGTCCTGAGCATTTCAAAAGGGCTGGCATTATTGTACCTGGATCAAATGCCTAATGCAAGTGCCGAGAAAATCGAACAGCTCTTCAGAACGGAATTCAGATACCTTCTTGAAAATATCGATAAGTGGGAAAAGAAATTCCTCAACACACTCAAAAACTATTTGGGTGAACATGAAAGTGAAAAAGAGTTTGTTCAGGAAGCAATGTACTTGTTTGCCAATGCTGCCGATGGAATCGCACACGAGGAGCAACGAACAATCGATACACTATCAGCTAGGCTTTCGTTAAGCTACTGATCTAATTGGACGTGAAAGAGCAATTTGCATACAACCCCGTGGTTGCTCAAGGGCTCCCATCATCTCTTTGAGTACTCAGGATGCCAACGAAATGACTCACTTCACCAACTTTCCAGGATACTAATCTATTTATTCCCGTAAAATATGCGATCGGTATACAAATCAATTTGAGGTTTGTTGTAGGGAAAACACCTTGGCTTGTGGAATTGTTGTTAGATTTTTTCATGTTACGTATCTAAATGCAAACTTTTAAGTTTAATGGATATGATCAAGCCAAGACTTAAAAGCAGCTTACAGGTAGTAGTGCCTTGGCTGCTTTTTCTAATAGTAGACTTGATAAAGAAGCCAAATCAGAATATCGGAGATACATTCTTTCTTTGGTATTACCTTCCAGGATATGCAATCTGGATGGCCATCACGATTCCCATTTACAGAATTTTTGTATGGTCTGAGCGCCTTTTTCCTTGGAAGAGAATCGTTTTTTTAGTCGTATTTGGATTGTTTGTTGGTGTATTTAAGGTGATACTGACGCAATCCTTTTACTTGGGCACCGGAGTATTCCTCGGCAAAATTCCAATATCAAGTTTTTTTCAACTCATTGGTGGGACGTTTTATCTGGCCGAGGCAACCATTATTTCATGGGTTATGCTAATCATCTTCTACGTAATTGAAATTAGCCGAAAGTACCAAGATCAGTCGTTGGAGACTTCCAAACTGGAGTCGGCTCTGACGCAAGCCAACTTACAAGCGTTGAAGATGCAAATTCGACCTCATTTCCTATTTAATGCACACAATGCAATTGCTACCTTGATGCGATCCGACAAGAATGACGAAGCCCTTGAGATGCTATTGAAATTGAGTGACTTGCTTCGTACCTCTCTAAATACATTTGATCGTCAACTGATCTCGATGGATCAAGAGATTGCATTTGCAAAGAAGTACCTGGACATTGAGATGACGAGATTTGAAGATCGACTTGAAGTAGAATTTGAGGTGGGCAAGGAGGAGGAGAACTTGTATGTTCCGGTTTTCATTCTTCAACCATTAATTGAGAACGGAATTATTCACGGAGTAAATAAGAATCTCGGACTGTCAAAAATCAAAGTATGTGCTTCCATCGAAGACGATAGCTTGGTGATAAGAATCTTCAACACAGGCAATTTAGCGTCGAATGAATCTAGCAGTGGTATTGGACTGCCTAATGTGAGAAGCCGGCTGGAAACGTTATTTAAAGGTGATGCATCCTTGGTATTGACAGAAGTTGAGAATGGAGTTCAGGCTTCTTTAACCCTCCCACTTTTGAAGAGTGCAAAAACAGATTATTGATGAGAACGCTAATCATTGATGATGAAAAGAAAGCACGAGAAGGGTTAAAAATCCTTCTTGCAGATGATCCCCGTGTCGAATTGGTTGGGGAGGCAAAAGATGGAAGAGAGGCTATTGAAAAGATTGGGTCTATAAAGCCCGACCTAATCTTTCTGGATATTCAGATGCCTGGAATTAATGGTTTCGATGTCTTAGGAAGTATATCAGAGCAAGACTGGCCGATCGTCATCTTCTCTACTGCATACGATCAGTACGCATTGAAGGCTTTCGAGGTCCAGGCATTGGATTACCTTCTAAAGCCGTTCAGCAAAGCTCGCTTTCAGAAGTCTTTGGACTTTGCGCACGATACCTTCAGAACAACTCAAAAGGATTCATTGGAAGCGAAGTTGAAAGACCTGTTGGAATCCTACCAGAATGATCACAAGGAAAACGAACTGATCCATGGTGACGAGGAGGCTGAATCGCGAGTGATCGTAAAGTCAAATGGGAAAATTCATTTTCTTGATACTAAGAATATATATTGGATTGAAGGACTGGACTCTTATGTCAAAATTCATCTTGCTGATCGTACGCACATTGTCAAAAGCACTTTAAAATCGATTGAATCCAAATATCAAACATTTATCAGAGTACATAAATCTCATCTGGTGAACCTACAAAAGGTACAGCTGCTTGAGCCCTATTTCAATGGAGACTTCTTCTTGACATTACAGAATGATGTGAAGGTTAGGGGAAGCCGAAATTTCAAAAAAAATCTACCTGAAACGTTTTAATTATGAAAAAAATTTTAGCAATCCTATTTGCGCTAGCACTACTTGATGGTCTGGCGCAAGAGATCAAGAACTCAACAAATGAGAAGTTTAAAAACTTACCGTACATACTAAGTACTCCCGACGGTTACGATGAAAGTAAAACCCATCCTACAATCATTTTTCTACATGGCGGAGATCGATCTAACACCAGACATCATCCCACCAAGTACGCTGCGAGAGCAGGTCTTGATTTTCCCTTCATTGTGATTGCACCCTCATGCACAAGCGGCTGCTCATGGTCAAACGTTGATCTGGAGGGAGTATTAAAGCAAGCTTCTGAGAAAGTATCGATAGACCCGAAACGTGTATACCTATTCGGCTACAGTATGGGTGGAGCAGGAACATGGGCCAATTTGAAGAAGATCAATCATTTGCTCGCAGCGGCTTCTCCGCTCGCACCTGCTGGAGGGAGCACCAACGACCTTTGCAGCGTGAAGGATCTACCAATTCGAGTGTACCATGGAACGGCCGATGGTGGATACGTCAGAAGTCAAAACATGGTCAACAAACTCAAAGAATGTGGATCTGAAAATGCGGAGTTAATTTCCCTCAAGGGCAAGGGTCACGGAATCTGGCCGGCGATTTTCAGTAAGCAAGATTTTTACGATTGGCTGCTAGCCCAGTCGCAGGATTAAGAGGCACTAGATTCCTCCCGAATAGCTCCCTCCAGGATCTCCACAAATTCGTATACATCCATAAATGAGTTGTAAAGTGGAACTGGTGCAACGCGAATTACATTTGGTTCGCGCCAGTCCAGAATGACACCTTTTTCGACGATACGCTCAAAAACTGGTTTTCCTAACTTTGTCAGGAAAAGAGATAACTGTGCACCTCGTTCTTCTGGATTTGACGGAGTAATCATATTCAAATGCTCACTCAGGATGGCGGAATTTGAAATTAGCTCTTCCAGAAAACCTGTGAGTTTTATACTTTTTTCTCGTAGCCTATCAATCCCCGCCTGGTCGAAGATTTCCAAAGAGGCCAGATGTGCTGCATGCGATAAAATGTTAATGTTGCTCAACTGCCAACCATCTACAGTCGCGATCGGATTGATTTGATTATCCATTTTAAACCTCCCTTCTGCATTGTGTCCCCACCAGCCTGATTGCCTTGGTAAGTCTGTATTTTTAGCATTTTCCGAATGGATGAATAATCCACCAGTACCTCCAGGGCCAGAGTTTAAATACTTGTAAGTACACCAAACAGCAAAATCTACCTGATCATCATGCAAGCTCAGCGGAATGTTACCAACTGTATGCGCAAGGTCAAACCCAGCTTTTGCTCCGACTGCATGAGCTGCCTCCGTTACTTTTTTTATGTCGAAGAATTGGCCAGTATAGTACTGCACACCGGGTAACATCACTAGCTCAAGTTCTTCTCCTAACTCATTGATCTTATCGATGATTTCTTGACTGGGAAGATAATCGGAACCGTCTCTTGGCTCCAATTCCACCAAACATTCGGCAGGATCATTTCCGCTAAGGGTTATCGCTGAATGCAGTGCATAGAAATCTGATGGGAACGCCCCGCGCTCCATGAGAATCTTTGTCCTCTTACCCGCAGGTCGGTAGAAAGTCGATAACGCCAAATGCAAGTTCGTTGTGAGGTTGTTCATTGCTACTACCTCTTCCTCGTTGCTTCCAATCAGTTTTGCCAGCGACTTTTTTGAATTAGTGTGATAGCTAACCCAAGGCTTATCACCAGTGAAATGACCTTTTACCCCACGTTCCTTCCAATTATTTATCTCCTCGCTCACAAATTTTTCCGTGCTCTTTGGTTGCAGACCAAGGGAGTTTCCACACAGATAGATACAGTCTTTTCCATCTGTTTGTGGGAAATGAAATTGATTTCTGAACTGAGCCAATTCATCTGAATGGTCAAGTTCTCGAGCTTTGTTTTTCAAAATAGTATCGTTGATTAGTCTGTGAATCGTGGGTCTGTTTCCATTACTTCCCCACATGCCTTACAAGTTCGTTTTTCTTCCGAATTGTAAAACTCCCTAAATCGCGGCAGAAAATCCTTTTCAATGTTAGTAAGAGGAAAGTAGGTGTCGTGAAGTTTTTCATTGCAATTGTCACAAAACCACATAAGCCCATCTTGATGGGAAGCTTCCCTTTTTCTTTCAATGACGAGGCCTACACTATTCTCAGGTCTGGCAGGAGAATGAGGAACCTTAGCTGGATGCAAATACATTTCGCCCTGCCTGATCGGTACCTTAACTGCTTTGCCATCTTCCTGAATGGTGACTTCTATGTCTCCTTCAAGCTGATAGAATAACTCCTCCGTTTCATTATAATGATAGTCTTTTCGGGCATTGGGACCACCAACGATCATCACAATGTAGTCGCCTGCCTCTGTGTAGAGATTCTTGTTTCCAACAGGAGGCTTCAGGAGATCTCTGTTTTCTTCGATCCAAGCTTGTAGGTTAAAAGGTCTTTTAATGGCCATATCAATTCAAGATTTGATGTCTCTATGTATTAAATGCGCTCAGTCTGTATTTTTGAAGAAAAGTTAGCCAAAATTTATGGATTTAGACCTCAAAGGAAAGAGAGCACTTGTGTGCGGAAGTACGCAAGGAATGGGTTTGTCGATTGGAAAAGAACTCGCAAATCAAAATGCGCGAGTAACCCTCTTTGCCAGAAATGAAGAAGTGTTGAAGCAAGTAGTGAAAGAACTTCCAGGTTCTGATCATGATTATCTGGTTGCGGACTTTAACAATCTAGAGGGTGTAGCCCATGCTGCTACGGAATCTCTGCAAAAGGGAGATTATCAAATTTTGGTTAACAATACTGGAGGTCCGGCCCCTGGGAAAATCTATGAGGCTGAGGTGAAAGATTTTGAAACAGCAATGAAACGCCATCTTTATGTGAGTCAGACACTTTTAAAACTGGTACTCCCTGGGATGCAGAAAGCAAACTATGGACGAGTAGTGAATATTATTTCAACTTCGGTAAGAATCCCCATTAATGGACTTGGTGTTAGTAACACAGTGAGGGGAGCAATGGCTTCTTGGGCAAAGACCATGGCCAACGAGCTAGGCCCATTTGGAATTACAGTGAATAATATTTTACCTGGCTTCATTAACACTGGGAGGATTACATCCCTAATTTCAAGTAGGTCCAAAACCCAGGCTAGAGCAGAAGCTGAAATAGAAGCAGAGATGGTGAGCTCAATCCCAGCGGGACGCTTTGGAGAGCCTGAGGAAATTGGAGATTACGCAGCATTTTTATGCTCTCCAAGTGGGGCCTACATAAATGGAACTAGTTTACAAGTAGATGGCGGAAGAACGGGCTCAATTTGACAATATGGAGAACATTCAAAATTTCATTGGAGGAAAGTACGTAGATCCGGTTAAGGGAAAATATCTTGACAATTACGAGCCAGGAAAAGGGAAAGTGTATGGACAGATTCCAAATTCCACTCAAGAAGATTTGGAATTGGCGGTGGAAGCAGCTCAAGCTGCTTTTGAAGGTTGGTCTAAAATGTCGATCGACAAACGAAGCAGAATTCTTCTCAAACTGGCTGATTTGATTGAGGAGAATCTTGAAAGTTTGGCAGTGGCTGAAAGCAGGGACAATGGCAAACCTGTATCGTTAGCGAGAGTGGTTGATATTCCAAGGGCTGCAACAAACTTTAGATTTTACGCTTCGTCAATTGTTAACTTTTCAACAGAGTCCCACATATCTGAGGGGTTTATGGTCAACTATACCAGGCGAGCTCCTGTGGGAATTGTTGGATGTATTTCACCTTGGAATTTACCATTGTATTTGTTTTCCTGGAAAATTGCACCAGCGCTGGCAATGGGGAATTGTGTGATTGCCAAACCCTCAGAAATGACACCGATGACCGCTTCTATGCTCGGAAGGCTTGCCAACGAAGCAGGAATGCCCGCAGGTGTTCTTAACATCCTTCATGGTGAGGGAGCTGGTATTGGTCAGGCTATTGTAGAAACAACCGCCACGAAAGCTATTTCTTTTACTGGCGGGACAGCTACAGGAAAGATTGTAGGAGCAACAGCGTCTCAGCAGTTTAAGAAAGTCTCATTAGAACTTGGAGGCAAGAACCCAAATCTGATTTTCGCAGACTGTGATTTAGATGAAGCGGTAAAAATGAGTGTGAAAAGCTCCTTTACCAATCAGGGAGAAATTTGTCTCTGTGGCTCCAGGATACTTGTAGAAGCCTCCATTTATGATGAGTTTAGGAAGCGCTTTGTTGCTGAAGCTTCAAAGCTTATTGTTGGTGATCCTTTTGATGAAAAATCTAATCTAGGTGCATTGGTTTCAGAAGCACATCTGCTAAAGGTGAAGTCCTACATTGACCTGGGGAAAGAGGAAGGAGGAACGATTTTATTGGGAGGTAACCGATTACCTAAAGAAGGTTACTACCTTGAACCAACCATCATCGAAGGGTTGGGAGAGGAATGCAGAACCAATCAGGAAGAGATATTCGGCCCTGTAGTTACACTGGGTAAGTTCGAGACGGACGAGGAAGCCGTTCGTGTTGCCAATTCCACCAGATATGGTCTTTCATGTACGATATGGACAACAAATCTGAAGCGCGCACACAACGTTGCTCATCAAATGCATGCGGGTATCGTTTGGGTGAACTGCTGGCTACTCAGAGATCTAAGAACACCATTTGGAGGAATGAAGGATTCTGGTATTGGCAGAGAGGGTGGTAACGAGGCACTGGAGTTCTTTTCTGAGCCACAGAATATCTGCATCAAGCTATAGTTTCTAATCCGTTAGATGCTTTCGTTAGACCAACAACTTTGACCTAAAAAATCAAAACGCAGATAACAAATAAAAATCATAGGACAAATAGCAAGAAATCAAACCCATCTGTAGTTTGATATTTCAATGTTGCAAATTATGATTTATTTGCCTTTTGGAATTTGTCATTTCCAAACACTAAAAAACCATCTCGCTTGCGCAAGATGGTCTGTTTATAGGTTGCTTTCTTTAGGTTAGGCTGGACTTTCAGCTTTTTTCCTGGTGATTTTAAAGGATTTTCTTTCTTTATGACCACAGTATCCGCAAGCGAAATACTTCATCAATTCTCCATCTTCAATGTCAGACGCTTCTTGAATGACTTCCTCCCGATCAACTTTTAGTGTCTGGTAGTTGCAATTAGAGCATTGCAATGCATGCAGACGACCGTTATATTTTTCAATTTTTGTGAAACCAGACTCTTCGTCTATCCACACATCGTAGTCCACAGAAAATGCATCTTCCTCTGCTTGCATACCTTCATCTAGATAAACATCTTCTTCTTCCTCACTTAACAATTTCATTTTTCTTCCATCAGGAGAAACTCGCGGAGCATATCTCAGTTTCTTCAACCTTTTTTCGATGAAGAATGGATAGTAGAATTTTAGAATATTTTGAACGATTACACCCAGAATGACCGCAAACATTGAACTCATAAAGAGCGTCACGAAGAACCAAAGCCAGTTAGATGGGTCAATTATCGTATTGAAGTACAGTGTCCCACCAATGAGGAGTAGTAAGATACCATTCCAAAGCATGTTAATCTCATGCATGTTGATGTAGTCATATCTTGTCTTGAAATCTGAAGTGGCCATCAGTTTGAAGTAGTGGCCTATTAGGATCACAATACCAATTCCCGCAACGGCCATAGCGAGGTAACCTCCGTAGGTATTCCAATTTGCCAATAATTCAGGTGAAATAGGGTCAGTCATATCTTTCGGTTTATTAAGCGAGTTAAACTCCTAGTACAAAGGATGTCATATTTTCTTTAAAACACAACATCACAAATTAAATCAAATCCCTTCATTCTTCTGCCTAAACTCCTGTAAAATATCAAAAAAATGTAATTCAACCAATGGTTTAGCTTTTAATGGTGAATTGGTACATTTGTCGATTCCAAAAACCTAACAACTATGAATACAAAGAGCTTTTTTGAAAAAATATTTGCACTGCTAATACTGGCTGGCTTTTTAGCCGCTTGTTCTCCTGCAGAGAAAACGAAAAGTGTTGAGGAAATGACCGATGATGAAGTGAAGGCGTACGCTGACGAACTTGCTCATAAATTCATAATGGTGGATGGACATGTGGACCTGCCGTTTAGAATGAACATAAAAGGGTTCATGCTAACGAAAGAGGTGGAGGACGTTTCTGTTGAAACAACAGGCGACTTTGACTACCCGAAGGCCAAAAAAGGTGGATTAGATGCTCCTTTCATGTCAATTTATATTCCTTCTGCATACCAGGAAACAGGAGGGGCAAAGGAATTCGCAGATTCCCTAATTGATATGGTTTCACGTTTGCCTGTCACATTTCCTGACTTGTTTGCAATGGCGAATTCGCCGCAAGACATTGAGAAAAACTTCGAGAAAGGGTTGCTTTCTCTGCCTATGGGGATGGAAAATGGAGCTCCAATCGAAGATGATATCAACAACGTCAAGTACTTCGCTGAGCGTGGTATAAGATACATAACCTTAACCCATGGCAGGGACAATCAAATCTGTGACTCATCATATGATACTTCTTACACCTGGAATGGACTAAGTCCGTTTGGCGAAGAGGTGGTAAAGGAGATGAACAAATGGGGGATCATGGTCGATATATCTCATGTGACGGACAGTGCAGCTTTTGATGCTTTGGCTTTGACAAAAGCTCCAGCGATTGCTTCCCACTCATCCGCTCGAAACTTCACGCCAGATTTTCATCGTAATATGCCAGACACACTCATCAAGGCACTAGCTGAAAACGGAGGAGTAATCCACATCAATTTTGGTTCAAGCTTTCTGTCCAAAGAGAATCGAGATAAGCGAAGTAAGATGACTGAAGACCTAACAAACTATCGGGTTGAGAATGATCTAACAACTGATGACTCTGTTTATATCGCCTATGCGAAGCAGTACGCCCTTGATGTGGACATCTACGAGGACATCAAAACGGTCGCAGATCATATTGATCATGTGGTCAAAATTGCAGGCATCGATTACGTGGGATTCGGTTCCGATTACGACGGAGTAGGCGACAGTCTTCCAAAAGGTCTAAAGGATGTATCAAATTATCCAAACTTGTTGTATGAGCTGCTGAAGCGAGGATATACAGAGGAGGATATCGCTAAGATTTGTTACAAAAATACGTTTAGGGTTTGGAACAAAGTCCAGGAGGTTGCTGCTCAGATGCAAGCGCAGAGCTAACAATAACTACTTCTTCTTTCTCTTGAGCGAGTTTATGAAATTGGCCCAGGCAAATGGGTTGAGCAGCTGGTTTTGGGGTGGAGAATATCGATTGATATAACCCTGAAATTGTTGCTGCACAAAATATTGATGGTTGGCGTTAGCTGAGTTTGGAAGGTCATAGTAGCCCCTCCTCATTATCTCACTGTTCATCCATTGATAAATATTTGCGTATTCTTTCTCATAGGGCAGTTCCATTGTAATTAGTGCCTCCTTGAACATCGCCTCAGTTGGGTATGGTCTGATTTCCACTTCTTCAAGAAACTGGATATCATCTTGAAGTGTCACTATTAGCTGCATGCTACTTGACTCTGCTGTGTGTTTGGGAATGATGTAGAAGGATCTTTTAAAACCTACTGCGCTCAACACAACACTATCACCTTCCATTACGGGGAGCGAAAAGAAACCGTAGGGATTTGTGGTTGTACCGCGACCAGATTTCGGGATGTAAATGTGAACACCTGGAACTATGCTCGTACTGTCTTGATTAAAGACCACTCCAGTAAATTGAATAATCTCTCTTTCTTGATCTTGCGCAATGCAGAAACCAGCGATTGAAAAAATTAGAAGGAACGTAAATACAATTCGCACGTGTTAGAGTCTTTAGATTTCTTAGATAAACTTTAACGTGAAAAGTTTAACTTAGGTAAAAGTAAGGAGAAAATAATGAGGCTAAAGAATTTTAACCTTGCATATGGCACCCAGATTTTTAAGTCGTTTGCAGATGACTCTCGTACACGAATTATTCATCTTCTGTATAAAAATGACGAATTGTGCATAACAGACCTGGAATCTATTCTTGATTTTACCCAGACGAAAACTTCAAGACATATTACCTATTTGAAGAACGCAGGAATGGTTACCGCCCGTAAATACGACCAATGGGTTTTTTATAGCATTAAGGAAGAGGGCTATGACATGGTAAGTCAGATATTCAATTTTCTAGAACGAGACCCACAGCTACAAAAGGACATGGAGGTCTACAAGACAATGAGCGCAAATCGGGCCTTGGCTAAAAATAAGATTGAAGCCAGGAATTATCATCGTTGAAAGAAATTAAGCATATATTTTTTGATCTCGACCATACCCTTTGGGACTATGATAGGAATGCACAGGAGACTCTGCTAGAGATTTACGATGGACTTGATGTTAGCTCCACAGTTACTTGGAAGAAGTTTGTTAACACCTACTACGATGTGAATGACAAACTTTGGGGTAAGTACAATAGCAAGCTAATAGACCGCGACTACATCAGGAAATTTAGGTTTGTGGAGATATTCAAGCAGACCGGGATTCATGAGTCACGTGCCGAAGAATCTTCTCTTTATTTCATGGCAAATTGCTCAAAAAAGCCACATCTAATGGAGCACACGAAAATCACATTGGACTACTTGATTAAGAAGTACAAGCTCCATATTATCACCAACGGGTTTAACGATGTTCAACCAACGAAAATGAAATCCTCAGGAATTCAATCCTATTTTGATGTAATCGTGACTTCAGAAACTTCTGAAGCGAGGAAACCAGAGCCTGAAATTTTTCATGATGCGCTGCAAAGAGCGAATGCTCAAAAGAGTGAGAGTGTGATGATCGGAGATAACCCAAAAACGGACATCCATGGGGCCAGAGATTTTGGAATAAAAACCATCTTATATGACCCTTCAGGAAAAAAAAGATCCATGGCTGATTACTCGATCCAATCTCTGGACGAGCTAATAGGGATTTTTTGAAAACTCTAAATCTCAGTGGGAATGAACACACTTTCCTTCATCTGTGTTTATTAGTTTTGCCGACACATTTTTAATCAAAGAATACCGATATGCCTAAGGGGAATTATTTCGTTCCGGATCCAATAAATGAACCAATACTAAGCTATGCGCCAGGTACCAGTGAGCGTGATGAGCTTTTGGCTAAGTACAAGGAAATGTACAAAGCTCAGGTGGACGCGCCAATGTTCATTGGATCAGAGAAGGTTTTCACGGACAAGAAAATAGCGATGACGTGCCCTCAAGATCATCAGCATGTGCTGGGACATTTTTCTGAGGGGGACGCCTCACACGTGGAGAAAGCTGTTGATGCCGCACTTGAAGCTAAAGAAGCTTGGGAAGGCATGACATGGGAAAACAGGGCAACCATTTTTCTCAAAGCAGCTGACTTACTAGCTGGCCCATATCGATCAAAAATCAATGCTGCGACCATGTTAGGTCAGGGCAAAAATGCCTTCCAGGCTGAGATTGATGCAGCTTGCGAGTTCATCGATTTTCTAAGATTTAATGTCTCCTTTATGCAGGAGCTGTATATGCAGCAACCAGAGTCAGTGGACGGATTATGGAACAGAATGGAGTATCGACCACTTGAGGGATTTTTATTTGCCATTACGCCATTCAACTTTACGGCGATCGCTGGGAATCTTCCAGCTGCTCCAGCAATGATGGGGAATACGGTAGTTTGGAAGCCAAGCTACACTCAGGTGTATTCGGCACAGGTTATCATGGAGGTGTTCAAAGAAGCAGGCTTACCTGATGGTGTTATAAATCTCATTTACGTTGACGGACCAGTTGCAGGTGATGTGGTATTTAATCACGCTGATTTTGCTGGGCTTCATTTCACGGGGAGTACCGGAGTTTTCAAACACCTGTGGAAAACAATCGGTGGTAATATCGATAAGTACAAGACCTACCCACGAATTGTTGGTGAAACAGGTGGAAAGGATTTCGTTGTAGCTCATAAATCGGCTGATGCAAAAGAGGTAGCAACTGGATTGGTCCGTGGTGCCTTTGAATATCAAGGCCAAAAATGTAGTGCAGCTTCCCGGGCATATATTCCTTCCAATATTTGGGAAGATGTAAAGAAGTTTATGATTGCCGACCTGAAGGAAATCAAGATGGGTTCGCCAGAAGATTTTGGAAATTTTGTGAATGCCGTGATTGATGAGGTCGCCTTCAAAAAAATTACTGGATTCATAGATCAGGCCAAAAAAGATAGCGATGTGGAGGTGATAGCAGGCGGTAACTATGATGGATCCAAAGGATGGTTTGTTGAACCAACTGTTTTGCAAGCAAAGGATCCAAAATACAAGACAATGTGTGAGGAAATATTCGGACCTGTCTTGACAATCCATGTGTACGACCCTGAAAAATTTGAGGAGACGCTAAAAATTGTGGATGAAACTTCACCATATGCACTTACAGGCGCGATCTTCTCTAGAGACAGGTATGCAGTTGATCTTGCGACAAGAAGACTCAGAAATGCTGCTGGTAATTTCTACATCAATGACAAACCAACAGGTGCCGTGGTTGGACAGCAACCATTTGGTGGAGCTAGGGGCTCGGGAACAAACGACAAAGCCGGAGCAATGATGAACTTGTTGAGATGGGTGAGTGCCAGGACTATTAAGGAAACATTTGTACCTCCTACCGATTACAAGTATCCATTTTTAGGATAAACCTAGAATCATGACAGATTTGAGACCATTTCATTTAGCAATACCCGTTCGGGACTTAGGCGAGACAAGGTCCTTCTATCGGGATACAATGGGTTTTGAGGAAGGGAGATCTTCCGACCAATGGGTAGACTTCAATTTTTACGGGCATCAGTTTGTGATTCACTTACTTGAAAGTAGTTCAGAAGAAGTAGCCAATCCTGTGGATGGCAAGCATGTTCCGGTTCCGCATTTTGGCGTGGTGTTGAGATGGGAAGATTGGGAGAACTTGGCTGATCGACTTAAGTCGCATAATATTGAATTTGTCATCGAGCCATACACCAGATTCAAAGGTGAGATTGGGGAGCAGGCGACCATGTTTTTTAGAGACCCCTCGGGCAATGCGCTGGAATTCAAAGCATTCAAAGACGATTCTCAGATTTTCGCAAAGTAAAACACGTATTTAGTGGCAGAGTTGCTAATTTGAAGCCTCCAAATTACAATGCAACACGCCTCAATAGCATACAAGACCTTTGTTGAACTGACGGAGTCAGATGCCCTTATTAAGGGGCGTTTTGAAGACTTTGTGAAAGAGGTCCTGGTTGTGTTGGCGAAGGAGCTTAGAGTCAGTAGAACCTCTTTCTGGCTATACAAACCGTACAAGGAAGCATTTGAAAATCTGTTTCTCTATGACTTCAACCAAGATGATTTCAGCAAGGAAAATGCGATCTGGCAAAAGGAATACCCGAAGTACTATAATTTCCTGATTACAAATCACGCAATCAAATCCAATAAAGTTGCAAAAGATGTAAGATTGACTGAACTGATGGAAGATTACTACGTGCCTAACAACATCGTGTCTACCATGGGACGGCAGGTCTGGTACAACGGAGTGCTTTTCGGTTTTATTATGGTCGAGAATTCGGGCAAGGTTAGAGATTGGGAAAATAGTGAAGAAATCCATCTGCACATTGCTCTGTCCTATATTATCCAATCCTATAATTCCAAGCAATGGCTTGCTCGGTACCACCCTGAGAAAATGTCTGACGGGGATTTGTCTGAATTTGTCGATGCAGAAAAGGAGGAGATGAGAAAAAAATTAACCGATCACGCTTTTTATGCATCGCACAATATCAGACACCCAATTACAACTATTTTGGCTCTTGTGGATTTAGTGAAAGCCAATTGGGAAGACCGCGAGAACTACGAAAATTTATTGGCACAATTGAAAATTGAAACAATGAATTTGGATGAAACGATTCGAGTCATGTCAGCGAAAATTGAATTAGACTAATTTGCAGCCTCTTTGTCGCCAATGAAGAATAGAGTAAGAGATACCATCCTACGAAGAGGTGCGCTGATCATCTCCCTGATTCTAGTGTTGGGAGCGGTG
>JBDWQX010000240.1:0-22286 GCA_039986395.1 Cyclobacteriaceae bacterium | reverse complement strand
CTCGGATCACTAATAAGATCTGTCACTCCAGTCCACTCATTTCCCCCCAGCACCTTCTTCCAGGTGTCGCCTCCATCTACGGTCTTGTATAAACCACGTTCTCCACCGCTAGTCCAGAGTGGGCCTTGGACGGCTACCCACAGCACATCGGCATTATCAGGATGGACGATAATTTTTGAAATATGTTGAGACTCCTTCAGTCCCATATTTTTCCACGTCTTGCCGTCGTCTTCACTTTTATAAATCCCGTCTCCCCAACCGACATGCCGGCCGCCAACGTTCTCTCCCGTACCTACCCAGACAGTATGTGGGTTTGTTGGATCAACGGTGACACATCCAATACTGTAGGATGTTTCACCGTCAAAAAGTGGTTCCCATGTTACTCCTGAGTTGACCGTTTTCCAAACTCCGCCAGAGCCAACGGCAACATACCAAATGCTCTCGTCCTCTGGATGAATGGCGATATCGCTTATTCTACCTGAGGTAAAAGCTGGTCCAACGTTTCGTAGTTTCAGACCTTTGAAAGTCTTTTCATTCATTGCGGATTGTTGGGAAAAGCCGAACTGAAAGATCATCAGCGCGCTCAACCCCAAGATGAGTATTCTCTTCTTCATATCTAATTTTAGGTTGTTTTCGATTAATGGAAGAATAAGATAAGTAATCTCAGACGTAGATTAAAGTGACTTTACGTGAATGGATAAGTGAATAAGTGGAATGGCAAATTAGTTAATTGGTGGAATTGCAGAGTGGCTAGGTGGTGGAGTAGTTAGTTGGTAGAATGGTGAATGGTGAAATGGTAGAATAGTTAGTTCGTAGAGTAGTTCGTTGGCTACTATGAACAAAGTACTAATCAACTGTTTAACTAATCAACTATTTAAACTAATCAATCATTTAACCAATCAACCATTTAACTAATCAACCATTTAACTAATCAATCATTTAACTAACCAACTATTTAACTAATCAACCAATCAAAATCAACTACTCACTATCAAGCTTATCTATGGCCATCGCAGCATACAAGATTGCTCCCAATGCAGCAGGGTGATTTACGATCGGCTGAAGGTTTTCGTACTCTTCGTCGGAATACAAAATAGAAGTATCGGGAGACACACCACTCACATTTCCTTCGTCGTCAATTTGCTCAGTTATTGCTACCCAACCTTTAATTGTGGATTGTCTAAACTCAGCTTTATTAAAAAGCCAGTTGTTCTGTAATCCCTCCGCAAAAGCAGCAACGATCATGGCACTGCCACTGGTTTCCAAATAGGTGGTATCGTTATCCAGGACCTGATGCCAACGGCCATCCAAGGATTGGAAGTCTCTTAAGCTTGATGCATGGGATCGGTAGATTCGTAAGATTGATTCTCGTTCGGGATGATTCTCCGACATCACTCTTAGTAGCTCGACATTTGCCATAATAACTAACCCATTGGATCTAGCCCATTTACTAGCACTTTGCTCTACATTCTCCGCAAAGAATCCGTGCACATACACTCTTGAATTTCTATCCTTTAAATGTTTGTTAAATAAGATGGTCTGCTTTATTGCTTCCTGAAGATATTTCTGACTTCCATTTTTAGCGTATGCTCTACATAGCAAAACAGTACTCATGTATAGGTCCTCTGACCATACAGAAAGAGAATCCGGAGTGAGCCGTGCATACGAACCATCACTTAATCTTAGTGCTCGATAGAGCAGTTTATTTAGGCCTTTTGATGTAAATTTCTTACTGGTTTCGCTCTCTGGCAAATTAAGAAAAGGAACCGTTTGCGCTCCGAAATCATCGACTTGCTGGTACCGAAAATATCGATTAAAAGGACTTTCAATAACGCCGCTACTTTCTTTTTCTCTTACCACTCGATCGAAGTTTTCTACGAAGAACTCCAGATGCTTCTCCACAAATTTTTTGTAGTCAATGGAGGTGAAATGCTCAGAAGCCAACCACATAGCGTCCAGCATCATTCCGTTTGCATATTGCCAGTCATTCATTCCGTTTTCTGAGTCGTACTGCAGGCCAGTTATTTCGGTCGGGAATTGCCAGTCCAATTCATCTGTTGATGTCCTTGATTTGAATCGATACAGATGTGTCTCCATAAAGTCCCAATCACTTCTGAAATCTCGATCGTGCATCATATTTCCACGTTCGTCGGTCAACCAGAGGAAGACGGTACTTGATTCACCTTCTGGATAATACTCCACTCTAATTTGGTAGTCACCACGAAATGGCGGTAAGAGGTGGCGAAATTCAGCCCTGAACACGCCAGCGTCCAGTGCTTGAGGAACTCCGATCGTTTTAGAACGCCCGTCAAAAATTACCTCATCATCTCTCCACACTTTAATGCGTCCAGGATTAGCCGCCATGTTGACGTACCTACCACCCATCTCATTTATGGTAATGATCGTCTCCAGATCGATGGCATCCAATCGAGTAGGGCGCATAATAAGAATACCTTGTTGAACATGACCCAACGGTTTCTCAGTGAGCTCGAAAGTGCTTCTTTTTTGAAAGCTCGAACCTACTTTCTGGACGATTTCCTCTGGTGATTGAGCATGCAAAACAGATGCTATAGCAAAGAGCAATGAGCAGAACAAGTATCTCATGATAGATGTGAAAGATATCAGATACTAATAACGATCAAATTGGTGAAAACTACTATATAAAAGCAATTAATCGGTACCCACTGTTCCATCCTTACTTTAGCTTGCTATAAATCCATCGATCAAGGGCATATTTTCCACTTCCTTTTACGATAACAACTAAACCCAAACCGATTGCCAGGAGGTGGAATTCGAAGCCCTCACCCCTCTGCTCCGAATACCAGTTCATGAAGAAGAAATCGTTTACAACATAATATATCGCTCCAAGCATTACCATCACCAGCGATGCTGCCATAAACCGACCAAAAAAGCCTACAATTAAGGCCAGTGATCCGAAAAATTCGGCGAGAGCTACAAGTACGGAAAGCACTGGATGAATCCCAAACCATGCCTGAAAAGAATCCATCATTGCCTGTAATCCATGTCCACCCCAAATACCTACTATTTTTTGAGCACCATGTGGAAAAATCACAAAGCCTAGAAATACACGTGCAATAAATGGTGCCAGATCGTTGTCGGTTCGCAGTAAGGATTTAAGTCTATTCATAACTTTTAATTTGATATATCAAACAATTTATAGCATTGAAGGAAAAAAAATATTTACTGATTGATGAATGGTTATTGGTCTTTACAAAGGGATTAGAGAGTCAAAAAGCATGAAATAAGAAGGCCTCTTTGTAATTTTAAGAAGTTCATAAAGTTATGAAATGGAGAAGAATGTACTATTCAGGTTAGCAGAACCAACAGACGTATCAGCACTTGTCAAGGTAGGTGATCGCTTGTTCGATAACCCTGTAAAACCTGATCGTGCATCCGAATTTCTAAATGATCCACGGCATCATCTGGTGATCGCACTTCTCAATGATGAGGTGGTGGGAATGGCCTCCGGATTTCACTACATCCACCCAGACAAAGATCCAGTCCTATTCATCGATGAGGTCGGAGTTGTTGAGGAGTTTCAAAATAGAGGGATTGGTCGCCAGTTGGTAAAAGAAATCTGCAAACACGGAGAAAGTCTTGGTTGTCAAGAGGCATGGGTAGCAACTGACCACACGAACACTGCAGCTCGAAAAGCCTATGTCGCCGCAGGAGGCGTCGAGGATAGGGATTCCTTTCTAGTGATAGATTTTAGGCTATAAAAGGACTATGCTCAGTTATCTGGATACCAATTTTTCAATCTCACTTCAACCTCAGGTGCAGCGGCGTTCACAAGTAATTTGAAACCCTCCACATCACTAAGGCCTCCGCTACCCCTGTAGTGGTAAGGGTAAACAATACCTGGCTTAAACGCTGACACGGCACTGGATGCTTGCTTTATGTCCATCGTATAAGGGAGGTTCATGCACACAAAGGCTACATCAATATTTTTTAGTGCTCTCATTTCAGGAATATCCTCGGTGTCTCCAGAGAAATAAATTTTCTTACCCCCCATGGTCAAAACATAACCATTTCCCCTTCCCTTTGTATGTCTCGAAGTTTCGTCGTCCGCCATGTTGTACATGGGAATTGCAGAGATGTTAATTCCAGCATAATTTGTACTTCCGCCATTTGATACCACTGTAGCTTGCGACTTCAGCGACTCGGCCAGTTTATCAAATACAGCCTGCGGAACAAATAATTTAGCCTCCGAAGTGTTCAAAGCCTCAAGAGTCTTCACATTTAAGTGATCGCCATGGATATCTGTTATCAAAATAATATCTGGATCGTCCAGCCCTGCAAATGCCTCTGCTCCACCGTAAGGATCCACGTAAATCGTCTGACCATTCCAACTTAGCGCAACCGTGCCATGCACAATTGGCTGAACCACCAGGTCGCCATTATTAGTTGCTATTTTGTCCGGTGTAGCTCTCTCTTGGGCAGCTAAGCATGTCACTGCAAGAAACAGGAAAATTGGTAGCGTTCTCTTCATCGTTTTATATGTTACTTACTAAAGATACACAGCCGCGACCTGAAAAGGCATGCTGATCTGTGGAAGTTTGGACTAGGACTCAGCAACCACCTGCTGAGTAAAGAATGTGCCTACCTTGAAATGTGTTACACAGTATACATAAGCATCTCGATCTGACTCAAATGATCCAACAACCTCTTCGTCATGAATCACAACAAATCTACCCGCATACTTCTCTATGAGCATTTCTTTGTTGTCCCTATAGAACTTGTACTGCTTATCCAGAAGCTCTCCCATTTTGTAATTCTTTTGACTCTCGCACTCAAGTATTTAACTCAAAACTAGTCGACTTAGTTTGATTAATAAGGTGAAAGTCCCTCGACACCTAATTGGTGGTGCTTAAAGTCCTAATTTATGCAGCACGTAGTTTTCGGTGAAACGCAGTGCAGCAGATGAATCAACACCGATAATTCAAAAAAATGGTCGTTGATGCAAACTAAGACATTAGCTTCTCCGTTTTAGATACTTCAAATCAAAGGACAATGAAACGTATTCTAGCTATATCAGCAATTCTCTTGGGAGCACTTATTTGCTACTCGATCGGTTTCAATCAGGGTGTAGGAGCACTTATCTTCGGAGGAATTATCCTTGAAATTACATTTTGGGTAATGGCCTTCAATAGGTCAAAGCCCATCCGCAACACGCCTCACTAAAGTCCGAATCTAAGATCTGTACAGACTTCGATACTGTTCTTGTTGGGATAACTGCTTGTAATTCAAATTTTTTATTGGATTGAATACTTGCCATATTCGCAGTCAGGAGTGCCCTATGATCCAGAACTCTGAATCAAACTATATTCAACTCGCCCGCCATGAGCTTCAGCAATGGCAGGCAGCTATGACAAGGCATCCTACATTCATAAACAGAACCACCAAAAAGCTTCAGAAAAGGATTAATACGATCATCCCAGAAAAAGTTCATCTGGTCATTACCAAAGCAATTAAAGAGATTACACGAGGAGTAATTTTTGGAGCTGGCTTCACAACCCTGACTCGAAAAGAGAATAAGTCGTTAGAGGAAATCGAAAGCAAGGTCAAAGAACGGATTAATTTCTATTCATCTTCCGCAGCAGTAGAGGGTGCAGCCACAGGGTTTGGGGGATTCCTTTTGAGTCTAGCAGACTTTCCTCTTTGGCTAACCTTGAAAATGAAAATGCTTTTTGAGATTGCATCAAGGTACGGTTATGACACAAAGGATTATAAGGAAAGGGTTTACATTCTTCACATTTTCCAACTGACTTTTTCCAGTCAGGAACGTAGAAATGAAGTGTACCGTCAAATTGAAGATTAGGAGTTTCATGCAGAAAAATTACCTGAAGATCTTCATGAGTTTGACTGGCGTACCTTCCAGTTGGAGTACAGAGACTACATCGATCTTGCCAAACTTTTGCAATTGATCCCAGGTGTTGGGGCGATAGCTGGTGCGTACGTTAACCACAAGCTGACTAACAAACTGGGCAAAACGGCAATCAATGCGTACCGAATGCGAAGAAGTGAATTTAGAAAGCAGAAGGTGCTGAGCTAGTTGTTGAGCACCGCCTTCTCCATCAGAGCATGGCTAACTTTTATGCCTGTAAGCTCAATGGCATCTGGGATCATCGCAATTTTCAGCTTATAGCTAATTTTTGATAGATTTTAAATGGCATTCAAGGATGTCATCCTTATTTCAAATGGATTCACTCAAACCTCAGACTCTCAATAGGATCAAGCTTGGACGCTTTGTACGCTGGTATCACTCCTGCCACAAGTCCTACTATTGTTCCTACAGTAACCCCGAAGATGATCCATATCCAGGGAATGATGAATCCGCCTGAACCAATAAGGCTGGAGGTGGCGTTCCCTATTAAGATTCCCAAAATGATCCCACCAATACCCCCCATCTGGCAAATCACAATGGCTTCAATCAGGAACTGTTGACGGATCTTCAGTGGCGTGGCTCCAAGTGCTTTTCTAACACCAATTTCACGTGTTCTTTCTGTAACAGACACCATCATGATATTCATCAAACCGATGGATGCTCCCAAAAGGGTAATGAATCCGATGGCAAAGCCACCTGCTCGAAGATATCCTGTGATCTCCCCTATTCGCTCAGCTAGGGATCGAGCAACAACCACCTCGAACGAGTTCTCTCGTTGGATGATTGGGTCTCTTCGAATGGACCTCATAAGGCCAGTCGCAATTCCGGTGGCCTCTTCAATTTGTCGAGTGTCTGGCACTGCAACTGTAGCCTCGTACCCAAAGAAACGATCAGACCCGATCACTCTTGCTGTTCTCAAAGGCACCACAATTCTACGGTCGACTCCTGTGTTTCCGCTCACTCCTCCTTGTTCTTGAACGGTTCCAAGTACTTTAAACTTAGCGCCTAGCACAGTTATCTTCTTCCCGACAGGGCTTTCATTATCATCAAACAGTGCTTCTACCACATCACTTCCAATGATGCATACGTATGCTCCATTTTTCATTTCAGCTCTGGAAAAGCTCCTGCCTTCTCCAATATCGTACCCATCAACCAATAGAAAATTTTCATCACCACCCCTAACCATCATATTAGGATTGGTAACCTTGGATTTGTACTTGGCTTCTGTGTTCCACGAGACCACCGTATTTACGCTGACAATTCCAGGCCCTGAATACTCATCCTTAAACTGAGCTAATTCCTCGTATTTAACAGCCGGAAAAATTTTCTCTTTTTTACCGTCGTTGGAACCCCGATTGGCACGTTTACTTTCTATATCAAACGTATTGGCTCCCAGATTTGAAAAACTGTTATCTATGGATGCTTGGATTCCGTCTATAGCTGTAAGAATACCTACCAGCGAAGTAATTCCTATGGAAATAATAGCGGCAGTCAGAAAGGTTCGAAGCTTACTAGCTTTGATCGATTTAATTCCTTCCTTAATATTTTCTTTGAGGTTCATTCTTTAGGCAAGATACCAGTTACATTCAAACGTAACAACTAGATTGATGGTTGATGTTTCAAATGTTACCATTTAAACAAGAAAGGATAACACATAAAATTTGTTAACGTTGTAAAGCAAACTAAGCTTATTTTACAAGAAGAAGTTTGGTTTGGTCGCGTTCAAACACGATAAACTTCAAGTTGTAACCAATGAAATTTCAAATGGCAAAAGCCAAATAACAAATAAAAGGCAATGCTCAATTTTCAAAATCCCAAATCTGACGAACCGCCTGAAACACTTCAACTTGCTTGTCTTTTGAATTTTGAATATTATTTGCTTTTTGAGATTTGGGATTTGGTCCTTTTGAAGGTTTGTGAAAAAAGCCACATAAGGAAGTCCAAAGTACTGAATATCAACATATACCAATAAGCAAATGCGGGGAATTTTCACCATTATCTTACTTAGTATTCTTCTGCCCATCAAGGCTGCCTACATTCTCATTCCTATGGATGAGTCACAAAGCAATCACCTGAAGGCGTACGGTATTGCCTACTGGATTTTGACAAAAGAAGTCAATGTCGATTGGCTGCTTAATTATAGGGGTGGAAGTTTTATGGTCAAATACCTGCAAGTCTTTGAAAATGAAAACATCATACGCGGTGTATCCTACAATGTCATTTCTGACGCTGAGGCCACGCAGATATTGAATGTTATTGCGAGTCCATCGTCAAACATGGATGTAATGAAGCTGGAGAAGTTTCCAAAGATTGCCGTCTACTCCCCGAAAAGTAAGCAACCATGGGATGATGCTGTCACCTTGGTTCTTTCGTATGCGGAAATACCCTACGACGTGGTTTTTGATGATGAAATCATCCAGAATGAACTTCCAAAATACGATTGGCTACATCTGCATCACGAAGATTTCACCGGTCAATATGGAAAATTCTATCGAGCGTACCACCACTTTCCCTGGTACCAACAGCAGCAAAGAGAGTATGAAGCATCCGCCAAGAAACATGGTTTCACGAAAGTGTCACACCTCAAACTAGGCATTGTGAAAAACATCAAATCATATGTGGCGAGTGGAGGATTTCTATTTGCAATGTGTTCGGCAACCGATACCTACGACATTGCACTTGCATCTGAAGGAATTGACATTGTTGCAAATATTTATGACGGTGATCCTGCTGACCCACGGGCGCAGTCAAAGTTGGATTTTTCGCGAACGATGGCTTTTGAAAATTTCACCCTGGAACGAGATGCGATGAGGTACGAGTATTCCAACATTGACAACCAGGCAAACGAACGTGGTTTAGTTGAGCAAAACGATTTTTTTACTCTTTTTGACTTCTCTGCAAAATGGGATCCGATTCCTACCATGCTCACGCAGAATCATCAGAAAATCGTCCACGGATTTATGGGACAGACCACAGGTTTCAAGAAGGAACTGGTTAAAGGTGATGTGATCGTGATGGGGCAGGCACCTTCCATCAATGAAGCCAAATACATACATGGAGTCTTGGGTCGTGGTTTTTGGACGTTTTATGGAGGTCATGATCCTGAAGACTATCAGCATTTCGTAAACGAACCCCCTACCGATCTGAATCTGCATCCAAATTCCCCAGGATACCGTCTCATTCTGAACAACATCCTCTTCCCTGCAGCAAAGAAGAAGAAGCAGAAAACGTAGGCAACTAGGAACTACGAATTGAAAATTCACAATTGAGATTGTTCGATTGTTTTTCTTTTGCTGGCAGATTGTTCGAGACACTCACGTTCTTTAGCAAACGTACCACCCCCATGAAAAAGAACTCAGAGTGACGTTCAATTCGTAATTCTTAATTCGCAACCATCATTCCGTCATTCAGAGGCTTTGGGTTGATTTGTGGGTTTGCAAGCCGTTGGAATCTTGTAACACACGGACTCCAAGGTGCTTTTTCATTTAACAGTTAATTGCTAATTCCCAGTCATCGGCACTGAATTAATTGTTTAGAGAGCGTATAGAATTGCTCGAGACTCTCACGTCCTTTTTGCAAACGCACCACCTCATAAAAAAGAACTCAGAGTGACGTGTCAATTTGTAATTCTTAATTCGCAATTCTTAATTCTTAATTGACATTCAGTGCATTCGATCGGCTCTTGCTTCCAGGGTTTTCATAATCTCCGCTTCTTTCTTCAGGAAATCCTTCCATCGAAGTTCTACTTTTTTCTCAGGAAGATATTCTTTCGCCAGTTCAATGAAGTTGTGGTAGTGACCAGCTTCTGAAACCATAAGGTCGTAGTAGAATCGCTGAAGTTCTTCATCCTCCAGGTTTTTCCAAAGCAATTTGAAACGCTCGCAACTTCTTGCTTCGATCAGTGCATTCATAAGTAGTCGTTCAACCAATTGTTCGTCTCTGCTTCCACCTTTTACCATCACCTCGCTTAGACGAATCACATATTCGTCCTTTCTAGCTCGGCCCAATGCAAACCCTCGTTTCTTCAAGTGTTCAATCACGAGCTCAAAATGTGCCCATTCCTCTGCCACAACTGGTGTCAGCACATCAATCAGTTTTGCTCGCTCTGGAAACTGAATGATTAATGAAATGCAAGAGGAAGCAGCCTTTTGCTCGCAGTACGCATGATCTACAAGGATGTCCTCAATATTCTTTTCTGCAATATTTACCCAACGTGGATCAGTGGGTAGCTCTAGGCCAAGTGTCGTCTTTGGGGTTGCCATCAGTCAAAAAAGGTCCAGCGGATCAATAGATCAAAGTTTTTCGGTTGGCCCGGATAGTATGGTGTTACAAAATATCCATTGTCAGGGGGCTGATTAAAATGTGACCATTTGATTCCCACATAGAACTTATCCACTCGCATCGTAAGAAATAGGTCAGCCTTGAAGTAGCTGGATATTTCAAAATCATCCTGTAGGAAAAATTGCTGATTCACTGGGTTGTAATCATTAGCAAAATAAGATGACCGAGCATGTAAATCAACACCCATCTGCACAGGTATTTTGTCTTTAAAAACCCAACCAGCCCAGTAGTATCGTCCATTGTAGAACAGCTCAGGAATCCTGATTGCATCTGCCGATCCACCTGAAACGTTGGTTACAAGTACCTCATTTTGAATATGAAAACCCTCGTCTTTTCGTCCTCTAATCACTGTGTTGATTTCGCCACCAATCGTAGCTACGGCAATTCCATCGGAAGCTTGAACAGGTTCCTGAGATTGATTGAAGTACACAAAATCGTTGTAGGCTGTGAGGGAAACTTTAGGGATGAAAGAAAAAGCCTTGTAGCTCAATTTTATGCTTCCATCAAGTTTATTGACAAATACAGGTGAAAAGTTATTGTTCCATTCGTAATGATTTCCGAAATAGTTTTCATAAATAATAGGAACTCGATAGCTCTTGGAAGTGTACTTAAGATTGATAAGGTTACTTTCCAATGCGCCTCCGAACAAGTATTCACCTGTTTGCATCACCTCGGCTTCTCCGATTACCCTGAACTTCTCTTTCCAGTTGAAACGTGTATACCCGCCCAAATACGTTTCCGTTGTTTTCCCTAAGGGATCAAGGAAGAAATAATCGAAATCGACTGTTCTGAGCTTAACATACGCGCGATAGAAAATACTGGACAGATCACCTTTGATCCCAACCTCATTAGTGGTTGAAGAGAATCTTGAGCGTTCGTAGGTGCTGTCTGGATCTATTTGAAATACGCCGTTGTAGGCATCGCTATAGGTATCATATTCCGTTAGACTGCCATCTGTAAAATCCTGATACAAATTCTTTTCGTTGTAAATATCCAAACTATGGTAAAGCTGAAACTGTTCAGCTATTTGGTAGTCATGATACAGATGGACTGTCGACTCATCTCTCTTGTTCTGAGCATCTTCCAATTGTAGCAACCCGTTATTTTGTTGGAACAATTCAGCCGTGGTGGAATCATTACCGAACCGCATGCCGCCTAGCTCAAACACATTATGAGAAGTCTTAGCATAATAAAATACAGCCTGATATGGTACATTTTGATGCTGATAATGTGTGTAAAGGTCAAAGGAAGTCCCAGTCGTCTGGCGGTCCCCTACGGAATTTCTGGCAAATATTTTATCGGTAGTAATCTTGTGGAGATCAAAGCCGAGATTCCAGCCTTCCCTTACATTTCTCGAAAAATCAACATTCACAATGTTCTTGTTACCTCCACCAAGAAAAACCAAAAGGTCGATAAAGGGAGACTTGGTATCATAGTACTTGATCGTGTTCAGTCCCCTTCTTGAGTACGGGGAAAAAGCATTAAAACCTGAAGTTCGACCTATCAATTCCTGCGGTTCAAAAAACACAGAAGTTAGTGCCGTACCCAGATTTCCAAGATTCTGATACTTCCGAGCATTTCGATCTATAAACGACTGTCTGTCAAATACATCAAGCAAGGTATCTACAGTAGAATATTGGTCTTTTTCAGCCTGGTTATTTAGGATATCGGACTCATAAACAAACTTGGTACTGAAGGGTCCATACACCAGAACGGTCGAGTCATCCAGCAATTGAGAAAATGACTCGAAGGCATATAAAAATGAAAGGAACAGTAGTAGTTTGCGCACAAGCAAAATTAAGGATTGAGTGTGTAGTCGTTCGAACTTTTTTTACCTTTTACAAAAAGTGTTCCTCATATTTAAGGAACCTTAGAGAAATAGAATTTGAAAGCAGATCATATGCAAATAAAGGACATCACAAATTTCCTTGAAAGTTGGGCACCGCCTTCCTTGCAAGAGTCTTATGATAATTCCGGCTTAATCATCGGGGACAACAATGAAATGGTTTCTGGTGCGCTCATTACACTGGACGTCACCGAGGAAGTTATTAATGAAGCCATCGCCACAAAGTCCAACCTAATTATTGCTCATCATCCATTGATATTCTCAGGGGTGAAAAGAATAGGAACCTCCTACTGGATAGACAAATGCATACGCAAAGCCATCAAGAATGATATCAACATCTATGCTATCCACACAAATCTTGACAATGTCATTTCTGGAGTAAATGCAAGAATAGTCGATAAAATTGGCCTGACTGATCAGAGAATTCTAAAACCCAAAAATTCCGTGCTGCAGAAACTCACCGTCTTCGTGCCTACGGATAATCGAGATAAACTACTCGCAGCTCTATTTGCAGCAGGCGCAGGGCAAGTCGGGAATTACGACCACTGCAGTTTTCAGATTTCGGGTGAAGGTACGTTTCGCCCCAATGAGCAAGCAAATCCTGTGATTGGCAGTCAGGGTATTGACGAGGTAGTTCAGGAAACGAGAATTGAAGTTATTATTCCTAACTATAAGAAAACCCACATTCTCAGCACAATGGTGCAATTTCATCCGTACGAAGAGGTGGCGTATTACCTGTCAGATTTGGTCAATAAAAATCAAGAAATCGGTTCCGGCATGATTGGAGATTTGAACCCAGGCATGACCTCAAAAGATTTCCTAGTTCATCTCAAGAACAGCATGCAATTAAAAGTGCTCAAACACACAGCTTTGGTTAGAGATAAAATCACCAAAGTAGCGTTATGCGGTGGATCCGGACGGTTTCTTCTGGAAACGGCCATTGCTGCTCAGGCAGACATTTTCATCAGCGCAGACTTTAAATATCATGACTTCTTTGAGGCCAATGACGATATAATTATTACTGATATTGGTCACTATGAAAGTGAAGTGTTTACGAAAGAATTGATATACGAAAGATTAACTAAAAATTTCGCTAAATTTGCGTTCCGTTTATCGGAAGTAGACACAAATCCTGTCAAATATTTATAAATACTGAATGGAAAATACAGTAGCGCAAAAGCTAGAAGCACTCGAAAAACTTCAAAAATTAGATTCTAAAATTGACGAGATTAAGAAAGTTAGGGGAGCTCTCCCTGAAGAGGTTCAAGATCTTGAAGATGAAATTGCCGGATACCAAACCCGATTTGATAAGCAGTCCCAAGATCACAAAGATCTCGAAGACGGCATTGCCGCTAACAAGGTAGCTATCAAGGATGCTGAGAAGTTGATCAAGAAGTATGAGGAGCAGCAGATGAACGTTAGAAACAATCGCGAATATGATGCTATTACAAAGGAGGTAGAACTTCAGCAGCTGGAAATTCAGATTCTTGAGAAGCGAATTAAAGAGTCCTACGAAAAGATTGAAGAGAAGAAGGAAGAAGCTGAAACAACTAAGGCAACACTTAGTGAGAGAAAGAAAGATCTTGAAGGCAAGAAAGGTGAGCTAGATACGATCACGAAGGAGTCGGAAGCGGATGAGCAAAAGATTGCGAAAGATCGAAAGAAAGCAGAAAAGAACGTTGAAGAAAGATTGTTAAAATCATACAATCGTGTTCGTATCAACATGAGAAATGGCCTTGCTGTTGTACCTGTTAATCGAGGTGCATGTGGTGGTTGTTTCAATATCGTACCTCCTCAGAAACAGGCGGAGATCAGAGAGAAGAAGAAACTCATCGTTTGTGAACATTGTGGTAGAATTCTTGCAGATGTACTTGACGAAATAGTTGTTGAAGTCGAGAAGCCGAAAAGAAGAACCACTCGAAAAGCTACGGCAACAAAAGCTTCTACAATGAAGGCGCCACTTACAAAAACTGAGGCGGCAAAAGCAGCAGCGAAGAAGACAACGGCGAAAAAGCCAGCAGCAAAGAAAACTGCAGCAAAAAAGTAACAACTGACCAAAAGGACAAAAAGCCATTTACTGAGAAGTGAATGGCTTTTTTCGTTTAAGCCAAAGTGACCCAAATGCACCAGAAGTTTGGGTTTCCTAGAAAGTTGAGGGATAACAGCAAAGACCATTCGTAGCGGGCTTTCTCATTTGTTCGTAGCCTGCTATCTCACTCCCTTTTCTGGATGTCTGCCTGCAAACTTGCGGAAGTGGTCTTTCATTTGAGAAATCTCTTCATCCATATTGCCAGTCACAAATTGCGGTTCGGATACAAAAACAGTCTTAGTACCATAATCGAATCCAATTTTCACAATGGGCACGTTTGCCTTCTCGGCTATTCTATAAAATCCCGTTTTCCATTCAGGTGAGTAAGAACGGGTGCCCTCAGGAGCTATCGTCATTACAAATTCTTCCGTTGTGTTGTAGAGTTCAACCACCTGCCCAACGAGGTTTGAATGTTTGGAACGATCAACTGGATACCCCCCTATTGACTTTAAGAACCAGCCGACAATTGGGATTTTAAAAAGTGATTTTTTACCTAGGAAATTTGGATGAAATCCTATAAGGTGTTTGAAACCATACCCTATGAAAAAGTCGATATTACTGGTATGCGGAGCAACAACAATTACGTATTTCTTTAGATCTGGAGAAATTTCACCCTGATACGTCCAACCAAACAACTCAAATAGCCATCCGATAAAACGTTCCTTGAGTGATCTTTTTTTCATAGCGGAAACACGCCTACTTATAAGCGCCCATTCCGCTAAACTTCTCGATTCGCTCAGCGATCCTATCCGCTGGCTTTTTCGCTAGTAGCTCTTTCAACGTCTTGGATATCACCTTTTTAAGCTCCGTCGCTGAAGCCTGCAAATCATTGTGCGCACCACCAAGAGGTTCCTTGATTACATCATCGATCAACTTATTCTTGAGCATATCAGTAGCAGTAAGTTTCAGCGCCTCAGCAGCCTGCTCTTTGTAGTCCCAGCTCCTCCAGAGAATGGAAGAACAAGATTCAGGAGAAATCACCGAGTACCACGTATTCTCCATCATCATGACCTTGTCGCCAATGGCAATACCCAATGCTCCGCCTGACGCACCTTCACCAATCACAATACAAATGACCGGCACTTTCAAGGTCATCATTTCTCTCAAGTTCTTTGCAATAGCCTCTCCTTGTCCTCTTTCCTCAGCCTCCAATCCAGGGTATGCCCCTGGCGTATCGATCAATGTTACAATGGGCTTATTGAATTTCTCCGCAAGCTTCATCAAACGGAGTGCTTTGCGATATCCATCGGGATTGGCCATACCGAAATTTCGCTCCTGACGCTGCTTCGTGGTCCTACCCTTTTGCTGACCGATTAACATGACCGATTGGTCACCAATCACACCAAATCCACCAACCATCGCCTTGTCGTCCTTCACAGCCCTATCACCGTGAAGCTCCACAAACTCGTCAGTGATCTCATAAATATAATCCAGGGTGTATGGCCTCTCCGGGTGCCTAGACAATTGTACTTTTTGCCATCTGGTCAGATTAGCAAACGTGTCTTTTTTCAACTCCACTATCTTCGTCTCCAGAATCTTGATCGCATCAGCGACATCAACATCACTGGTCTTCGCCAAGTCCTTCATATCTTCCAACTTCCCTTCTAGCTCCGCTATTGGTTTCTCAAAATCTAACATGCATTTCAATTTTGCCTGGGCAAACTTAACACCTCTACCTTGAATCTCATTGCACCAAAAGAGATTTATGGCGCCTGCAGGCTTTCGGTAGTCGCCTATCATCCCACAAGCCATTTCGGGCTCCAACAATACCTCTATCCCTGGCGCAAATACTGCCAAAATTCACTATCCCTGAAAACTTAGTTCATTCCTTCTTGAGGGTAAACTCAACACAACCTGTAATAGGAGTATCAGGTTGTAGTAATCAGTAAATAAGCACACATGAAGAAGTGGATTGTAATAACGTGTATAACTATAGCAATTCAATCTTGCTCCAATTCCGACGACGATCAGCCAGTCGTCTGCACCGAGGAATTCAGAACTGTTGGTGTCACCGTGACAGGTGGTCAATTTGATAACTTTTACACCGTGAGGAAAACCACCAACGACACAATTAGACACAATCCAATTATTGGTGGAACGCTAGCAGATTTCTATCCAATTCTCGATGACAACTATCAAGCACAGCTTGCCAACAGTGAAGACACCTTCACTTTTCATGGATTCCTTGCTAACCAACTGCTACTCAAAGAAGACTATATCATCAAGGCCGATCAGTGTCACATCGAGTTGGTCAGCGGTCAAACCGAAATTGAATTGTAAACTACTCGTTTGGTACACGTACATGCTGACCTAGGAAAATCGCATTCAAAAACAAACGATTTGTTCCATACCACGACCCCCTAAAGTTTGGATTGTCGGCAAACATGATCACTCTTCCTCCACCCAATTTACTTACCAGCAGAGATGCGGATGGCTTCAGAAACTTGTTCATGTTCTCGTCAGAGATAAAACCATCAATATGGGGGTTTTCAGTGTACTTAGCCACCGTTGCATATGCATTCTTACTTGGCGCTAGCCATACCTCACTATTTCTGTAGACGGGAATTTTGGAATTCTTGTATCCAAAAGCTAGCGGATGGGTCAAGTCAAGATCAACTTGAAAGATTGCACCGCCCACTTCCTTTTTGCCAGAATTGTATGGAGCATCAACATATGGTTTTCTTTCTGGAGCCTCCTCCTTCTTTTTATCATCCTTTTCCTCTTTGATAAGCTTCTCGCTTACCAATTTCTTGTCGATCGCCCAGGCCGAAGCTGAGCGGCTGGTAATCAAGGTGTTTCCGTTCTTAACCCAGTCGCTAATCTTTCCTCTTTTCACCGAGTCCAAATCATTGTACGAACCGGAAACCATCACCATTACATTGTAGTCATTCAAATCAACTCGATTGAAGAGACGCAACGGTGTTTTCGTGATTGGCATTCCCACACGTGTGTCGAGCAAATGCCAAACCTCACCTGCTTCGTAAGAGGAGACCCCTCCTTCCGTCCACATGATTGCTTTCGGTGCCTCAAGCGGTCGCACATTTCCACTGCCAAGATCAATTCCGGAGGCACTGTACCCCGTGCTGGCACTAGATATTTCAATTCCATATAAATTGCTTTGTGCCTTGAGTACCTGGTACAACGAATCGGGGGATATGGCCTGCTTGCTCACCGGCACAACCAATGTTCCGTATCCAAAATTTCGAACTCCCCCTTGCACCTGAATCGAAAAGGGTTTGAACGATGATGTGACACGTACTCCAGCCTGCTGTAGACCATTCAGTAGCGCGGGAGCATAGTAGTCTTCCCATGGAATTAGGTAGGCATAGTTGGACTGTTCGATGGTATATGAAGCTCTAGTCAATTTCTCATTTGTCACTTCTGCTCCTCGTTTGAGGTTGCCCGTGAGTGGCGCGTACTGTAGATTGTAGAAGTTAGCAACGGACCATGCCGACGCATCATAATACACACTATCCGAATACTCTCTATAGGTTTCAAACATCGTCTGAACCATCCGATACTGAGGCTGATCGGTTGGGACGATAAATGACTTACCTGGATTGAATCGCTTTCCTCCAGTAGAGATTCTGCTATCCACTTCATACACTTTTATCCGATGCAGCAACAGCTTGTCGAGAAAATCCTTCACCCTGTTTGCATCAAATTCATCTCCAAAAACATACCCCTTCACGTTAGTCGATCGAGCATTTGATATTGCACTCTTGAAAAAATTTCGTTGATAGTTGTAAAGCATTACTCTGTTCTCGACAGCGGCTCTTACCGTCGCAAGACTAGAAGTATATTGATTGCGAATAGTGAATGCAAAGGTGACATCTCCCATCAATGTTTTTTGCGCATGTCCTCTGGAGCTAGCCTGCTCAAACAACAATGCCAATCCTCCTTGAAGGTCAGGATACGAAGAGCCATACCCTGGATAGGTTCCATCAAATACCTCTTTTGTGTAGTAGAAAGAACCAATCTTGTCTAGATCTTCCTGGAAATACTTAGCAAACGTATCATTGAGCGTGGTGTAGTTCTCCTTGGGCATGATTGGGTCCTTACTTGCAATCGCCTTCATCGGCTCAAAGAAGTACGTGCTGTTAGTGCCCATTTCATGAAAATCTGTCACCACATTCGGATACCATTTGTGATACCAGTTCAGCTTGCCTCTGCTTTCCGGATTGATCCCCAGTAGCCAATCCCTGTTCAAATCAAACCAGTAATGGTTCGTTCTTCCCCTCGGCCAGTTTTCGTTGTGCTCTGCATCCATTGGGTCTTTGACAAGAGGTTTGCCTTTGTAGGTATTTGCCCAGCTTGAGTGTCGATCTCTCCCATCTGGATTGATGGTTGGATCAATAAATATTACAGCATTGTTAAGATAATTTTTTACCTGATCGCTCTGCGAGGCAACCAGTGTATAAGCAGTCAGAAGTGCCGCTTCTGAACTCGAGGGTTCATTTCCATGCACATTGTACCCTAGATTAATAAATATGGGTAGGTTGGATAAATCTGACGTAGCATTTGGATCAACAGCTTCCAAGTGTTGTGTTTGCAGTTCATCGAGCTTCGCATGATTGGAAGGATCGCTGACGGTTAAGATTACTAGTAGTCGATACTCATGAGTCATCCCGTAACGCTCAATTGTCGCACGATCAGAAAGCTTGGCTAATTCTTCAAGATAGGCAACGATTCGATCGTGGCGTGTGTGGTGCTCTCCTATTCCATATCCCAGAAATTGCTCTGGCGATGGAATGTTGGGATCAAAAGGACCCTTGTCTTTGAGGAAATAGTCCTGCGCAGAGATCGTTTGGAAAAACAGTAAGGTGATTAGCTTGAAAGCGATTGATTTGTAATTCATTGTCGTTTGGGTTGAATCACAAATTAAAAAGTATACGACGAATCCCAGATGAATTTAGGATAGAAAGAGACAAGAGTACTTTGAACGGTCTTGGGCGTACTTCAATACTTAACAGCCTTTATCTTCTCTGGTTCCAAAACGGAAATCGAGCTACCACTTATTTCAATCCAGCGATCCTTCTTGAATTCTGAGAGAATACGAATAACAGACTCGGTGGCGGTTCCAACCATCCCTGCAAGGTCGGCTCTGGATATTTCAAATGCAACAACATCCTGAGCATTGTCATACGTACCGTACAACTTCATTAAGCTGTCAGCAGTACGCTTACGAACTGTGTTGTACGCCATCTCCATCAATTCCAATTCACGTTCTGAAAGATGTTTGGACAGAAGTTTGATAAACTGAGCAGAGACCTCTCTATTACCAAAAATCAACTCTTGAAAGTCAGACCTTGGAATTAAGATCAACTCTGTTTCTTCCATCGCTTCTGCAAATTCTGTCCGTGTATCATCCTGAATCACGGCTCTTTCACCTAGAAAGTCTCCAGCTTTTAACAGGTCGTGGACAAGTTCTTTTCCGTCTTCATTTATCCTGTACGTCTTGACTTTTCCTTGTTTAATTTTATACACATAGGAACCAAAATCACCTTCTCGATAGATGACGTCTTTCTTTTTGAATGTACGAGTCTTGCGCTCTTTGTCCAAATCTCCAATGCTCTGATATTTTTTAGCGGAAGAAACAAACTCCTCTATTTCATTCGAATTCGAAAGTTCCTCATGACGTTGAATCCTTCGTTCAATGGCCCCAAGCAGTTCGATCTCCTCAAAGGGCTTTGTGATGTAGTCGTCAGCACCCATATTCATTCCTTTACGAAAATCTGCCTTTTCTGCTTTTGCTGTTAGGAAAATAAATGGAATAGAGGCTGTCGACTGATTTTTAGAAAGCAGATATAATACCTCATATCCGTCCATCTCTGGCATCATAATATCACACAGCACCAAATCTGGGGGCAATGCCAACGCCTGTTTTACTCCCTCTTTTCCATTGGGTGCCGTAGCTACTACATAGCTTGAAAGCTCAAGGAGTTCAGCAATATTTTCGCGAACGTCTTCCTGATCTTCGATCACAAGTATGGACTTCTTAATCATGTCAATCTTTTATACAAGCAAATTAGGTATAAGGTAAATATTCCGCTTGAGAAATGTCACTGTTCCAGCTGAGTTATGTCATTGAGGCTCCGCTTGCAATGATCCATCTTGTGTTCAAATAATAAAATTATGGATTGGTTAATACTAGGAATTGTAGGTGCTGCCATTGCGATTTTTGCCATGGTAGACCTTTCTCTACGAAGCTACACTAGAAAAATTCGATTGATATGGTACCCGATCGTCATTCTGATTCCAGTGATCGGGCCGCTGGCGTACTACTTTGTGCGTAGATCTTTGGCTACGAACTAGGAAGTTTCACTTCAAAAGTGCTTCCTTTTCCCTCTTGACTTTCAAACTCAATTTGACCGCCAAGTAAATCCACGTACTTTTTTACAATATTCAAACCAAGACCTGTTCCTTGAATGTTGGTGACATTTCCAGCTCTGAAGAAGCGTTCGAAAAGATTTTTCTGCTCTTCTTTTGGGATTCCCATTCCAACATCTACAACCATTATGCACACATAGTCTTTCTTTTGCTTTGCTGAAATTTCGATTAGAGAATTCACGGAGGAATACTTGCTGGCGTTCGATATGAGATTGAAGAGAATATTTCGCAGTATATGCTCATCAGAATGAACAAGGATCGATGAACAAGTCAACTTAATTTCCTGCCCTTCCTTGAATGTACCTCTCATATCTTCGCTGATTTCTTCCAACAATTCCTTTAGGTCAAGATCGCTTTTCGTAGTGCTCAAAGCTCCGCTCTCCAATTTCTCCAGCGACAGAAAATCATTTAGAATATTAGTTAGGTTTTGGACACTCTTTGTTATTCGGTCGACATGTTTTTCTCTGGAAATTTGCTGATCACTCTCTACATATTTACCTATAAGATTGGCTGATGAAAGAATGGTTGTTAACGGAGTTCGAAACTCGTGACTCGCCATAGACACAAATCTTGACTTTAATACTCCAAGTTCCTTTTCTCTTTCAAGAGACATCAGAATCTCCTTCTCCGCCTTCTTCAAATCTTGCAAGCTCTCTTTTAAGGCCTTCTCAGCTAATTTTCGCTCCTGAATTTGACTTTGCAATCCCATATTCATGTGCTCCAACTCACTGGTTCTGGATTTGACCTTCCTCTCCAACTCATCGGCATACTCCCCCAACTTTTTTTGCTGTTCTTCGACCATTCGCTCATTTTTCTTCCTCACTGTGATGTCCGTGATAAATGCTACTACCAAGGTCTCCTCCTCATGCTTAAGGTAATTCAGGCTAATTTCAATCGGGAACGTGGATCCATCTTTTCTTTGTCCCTTGAGGTCCAGACCATGCCCCATCGGTCTGGGGTTTGGTGATTTCAAATAGTTATTTCTGTAGGGAACATGTTTAGCGCGAACGGCTTCCGGAACCAATTTTTCAACCAACTCTCCGGCAAGTTCCTTCTCCGTATAGCCAAACATTTCCTGAGACCTGGGATTGACCATCTCAATCTCCGCTTTCTCATTGAAGAGCATAATTCCCTCCCCTGAGCTATGAAATAGCTTTCCCAGTAGTTCCAGTCCTTTTCCAGACATAAGATATTCACTGCTTAGTTTCATTGCTAAGGTCTCTGTGGGAGGTTTCTTTTGAAATGATAAACCTAACAAAGCCTCATGACTCTTTCTGTCATTCGAAGTGATAAAGTTCAAATTATCGTATGACAGATGTCAGGATTGACTGCTATCCCTTCTTCTAGATTTGGCAGATAGACTTAAGTCAGATTGTTTACGCATATACTCATACCCACAGATTTTTCGCCAGCCGCCTGGAGAGCGGTGGAGGTAGCACTAAACCTTAGTGATCAGTACAGTTGCGAAATATCAATACTACACATCTACCCTGTCGCATCAAAGTTCTCTAAGGAGAGTAGCAAAGACGATCTAGTACCAAAACTGGAAAAAGTAAAAGAGCACATGATCAAATTAAGCAATGATCTAAGAACAGATGTCAACACAAAAATCAATAACCTTGTTGTCCCGGGCAACATCGAAAAGCACCTAATGGACTTTGTTAACCAACATTCATTTGATCTGGTGATTGTTGGAGTTAACAGCACTGGCGAAG
>JBDWQX010000239.1:0-5887 GCA_039986395.1 Cyclobacteriaceae bacterium | reverse complement strand
CAACGTTTGAAACGCTTTTGATCAGAGCCTTTGGCATTTTAGCATTTTTCTTTTTGCATGTTATCCTTGTGATAGGCCCTGTTTCTAGATTGAATGCTGCTTTTCTTCCTCTGCTATACAACAGGAGGCATCTGGGAGTTTCTATGTTCATTATCGCCTTGGTTCATGGAGTGTTTAGTATTCTTCAGTTCCATTCACTAGGAGATATGAATCCCATACGTTCGGTCTTCCTTTCAAACACAGAATACGTATCCTTGACCGATTTCCCCTTCCAGGTTCTGGGCTTTTTTGCACTTATCATTCTTGGGTTAATGGCCGTTTCTAGCCACGATTTTTGGCTTAAAAACCTAGGTGTAAAAGTTTGGAAAACGCTTCACATGATGGTGTATGTTGCCTACGCCTTGATAATTCTTCATGTTGTGCTCGGAGCAATCCAAAATGAAAAATCAACCATATTTTTTATGGTGGTACTTGTCGGATTCGGATCCGTCTGTTTACTGCATCTTGTGGCAGGGAGGAAGGAAAAGAAGATTGATGATGAAAAACCAATTGTTGATCACGGCTATGCGAGAGTGTGCAAGCCAGAAGATTTTGTAGAAAACAGAGCCAAGATGATTACCTGCGGCGAGAGGATTGCTGTTTTCAAGTATGATGGTAAATTGTCAGCTGTGCACAACGTATGCAAACACCAGGGCGGTCCGCTGGGTGAAGGAAAGATCGTAGATGGATGTATCACCTGTCCATGGCATGGATATCAATATTTACCTGGAAATGGTCAGTCACCTCCACCGTTTGATGAGAAGGTAGCTACCTATGATCTAAAGATTCAGGATGGATATGTATGGGTAAACATGGAAGCCAAGCCAGAAGGAGAGGAAGTGAAACCATTAAGCCTAAAAGATTATGAGTGATTTTTATATTGGTTGGAGTGGTGCATCGGGCACGAGCAGGAAGTTCATGACAAAATTCTATTATTCCTTCCTGGGACTTATGCTCCTTTTAGTGGTGCTTTTTACTTGGTTAGAGCGGCCATTTTCAAATTCTATGTTTGCCTACGGCGAGCAAATTGAGTTGGAAGGATATTTAATAGAAAACCCTGTGATTGCGCTTCGAATTAAAAATGGAGATCAGTTTGAAATACTGCCGTTGGTTGGGTTTGGCAAGATGGGACCACACGCGGCCCTTGTAGGTCTTCTGGGTGGCAATTATCATATCCAAGTTAGGGGGACTCTAATATCACACAAAGGGAAACGATTCCTTGAATTGACGGATGGAAGGTCTGCAGTACTATCATCGCGAACTAGTGGTGAAATGGATCATACCCCAACGCTCATTGGTGCTATGAAAATCAAGGGAGAAATCATGGATCCCAAATGCTTTTTTGGAGTTATGAAACCCGGCTATGGGAAGGTTCATCGCTCCTGTGCTATTAGGTGCATCTCTGGTGAAATACCACCAGTACTCGCGATCAGAAACGGAGACGATTTTGATGAGTTCTACTTCTTAACTGATATGGAAGGAAAAATGCTCAAGGAAGACCTGCTAAGCTACGTAGGAAAGAGCATCACTATCAGCGGAAATGCATTCGAAATTGATAGCTGGAAATCGATTAGTTTAGAGTCATTGGAGGTTAGTGCTACCCTGCCTAAAGTGACCAATTGCATCTAAAGAGCTTAAGTAACTCGTACTCTCAAAGAGCAATCAGGATTCCTCTCTTTTAAGAAAGGAGTGGGGATCGTTTAATCGGACAAATCACATGCAACAGGGGTCAGTCTCGTGATTAAGTAGGGTAGACGGTATTTTATCAAAAAAGGGCATGGATAGTTCATAAATAGCTGTTAATCAATCATTTATTGGATAATGAGTAGTTTACCAAATATAATTTGGTTGCCGATGTATGATTACTATAAACAATTAATAATCAATTGATTAGATGCTTTTACTTGTATTAAAAATTAAAGATTTATAATTTTCAGCTCAATTCGATAACTTTATAACATGAGAGCAATCTGGAAAGGACACATTCGATTTTCAATGGTAACAATTCCCATCCGAATTTACAATGCCATTGATACTGCCCAAAAGGTACAATTCAATTTGCTTTCCAAGGAAACAAACAACCCTGTGAAGTATGAGAAACGAGACAAAGTAACGGGGGATTTGTTGCGTCAGGAAGACATTGTGAAGGGGTATCAATACGAACCAGGACAGTTCGTGATCGTGGAGCCTGAAGACTTTGAAAAAGTGAAATTGAAGAGTACCAAGGTCATAGAAATTGAGGGGTTTGTGGATGCAAAAGATGTTCATCATTCACTGTTTGACGCGCCGTATTTTGCAGGACCAGATGGAGACGTAGCTGGCAAAACGTATGCTTTGCTAAGTCAGGCTTTAAGAGATTCAGGTAAGGTGGGTGTCGGAAAAGTGGTGCTAAGAGATCGTGAAAGTGTGGTACTATTGACGCCTCATGAAAAAGGGATTCTTCTTTACAAACTACGCTATCAAAATGAAGTGCGAAGTGTTGGTGATGTGCCAAATCTGAATGAAGAGGAGGAAGCAGATGCAGAGCAGTTGAAGCTAGCGAACATGCTGATTGGCACGATGTCTAAGAAGTTTTCAGACATATCCCTTGAAGACAAGTATAATGGTGCCCTCAAGGACATGATCAATAGCAAGATCGAAGGGAATGAGATTGTTAGTTTTGTAGAGGAGGAGCCAGAGGTGGTCGATATTATGACAGCCTTAAAAGCCAGTATTGACCAGGCGAAGGATGAGAAAAAACCGATGAAGAAAGCAACCAAGAAGAAAGTTGCAAAAGAAGAAACGCTAAAACGAAAAGCAAGTTAGAATGGCTAAGGTTGTTCAGTTTCCTGTAAATCCACCTGCTAAACTAGGACACCGAAAGGTCCGAAAGCGCAGGCGACCAAACCTTGAGGATTTTGGACAACTGAATCTATTTAGCCAATCGGACGATGCAGTCAAAGTGGTTGCATTACCCACTTCCGACTCATTCTTTGAAGAAGCGTTAGTCCTTGATGAGCAAGGAAGTGAGGACGCAGAAAAGTTTTACCTCTTGGCCATCGAAAACAACGAATCTTCCGAGGACGCTTACTGTAACCTCGGTATCATGAAGTCTGGCCAGGGTGATTTAACCAAGGCTATCGATTACCTCACAAAATGCCTAAAGATGAACCCAAGGCACTTTGAGGCACATTACAATCTGGGAAATGTCTACTCAGATCTTGGAAACCTCGAATTAGCCAAGGTACACTATGAACTATCTACGGAAATTGAGCCGGAATATCCCAATGGGTTTTACAACTTGGGATTGGTGCTTATTTCGCTAAAAAAATACCAGGAAGCTATCCAATGTATCAATAAATACGTTGAGCTAGCTCCTAGCACAGAACATCAGATTGCCAACGAATTGATAAAAACTTTAAACTCGATAGCCAGATGACAAGAGAAAAAAACCCTGTTTTAAGTGAGCATTTTGAAAAACTAAAAGAGCTCCTTCCTGATGTGTATGCTAAACATTTTAAAGAGGAGAAGGAGAATAGGAATCAAAAACTATTCAGAATGCTTAAACATTCTCTTGGGGTAATTGAAGCGGTTTATCTTCAAAACAGTGAGAATTTCTCTCTATCCAAGGCAGAGGAGTATGCCAAGATCATTGATGAATTAAAGGAATTGGGTTATTCCTACAGTGGACATCATGAACTACTTGGTAAAGCGGCCAACTTCATGATTATGAAGGCCAAGAAGCCAATGGAAAAAGCCAAAGGCACTGTCAAGCTTGACGATCAGGATCGTCAAGCAATGTAAATCATAAAGGATTTGCAACGTATCAAGGACAATAACGTGTTGGCTGCCATAGACTGATGTTTTGATAAGTATCGTTATTCCAACCTTCAATGAGGAAAAGTACATAGGCAAGCTCCTTACCTTTCTAAGAGATCATCCTGAAAAACACAAATTTGAAACGATCGTCGCTGATGGCGGTAGCCAGGATTCAACATTAGATATTGTTTCGAAATTTGATTGCCGCCTCGTCGAAAGCAATAAAGCATCTCGTGCCATACAAATGAACCATGCTAGCAAGATTGCAATGGGTGAGATTCTGTACTTCGTTCATGCCGATGTTGGGCTGGTTCCAAGCTTTGTGCAGGACATTGAGTCAACTGTAGCGAAGGGTTACAAAAGCGGATGTTACAGCTGTATGTTCGTGGACCCGAAACTTGCCATGCTTAAGATCAACGCTTGGTTTACCCAATTTCCCTTTAGCTGGAGTAGAGGAGGAGATCAGACATTGTTCATCACTAAAGCCTACTTCAATGAACTGGGAGGGTTTGATGAGGCTGCGGTAATAATGGAGGATTATGTCCTGATCGATCAACTGCTCGAAGGTGGATCCTTTAAAGTGTTAAAAAAGAAGGTGAAGATCTCCGCAAGAAAATACAAGACCAATTCCTACTTGAAAGTACAGGTGGCCAATTTTCGAGCCATGCGGATGTATAAGAAAGGGATAAGTTCACAGCAGATAAAGAAGTATTACGAGTCGTTTTTAAAATCGTAAAAACGATAAAAAGCAGTCACACTGTATTGTAAAATCTTTGAACAATGATGATGCTCGAAATCTGCTTCACTTTTTACAATAGACGTAGGAAGTCTACTTTTACGTTTATACAATCGAAATCCAATGAGGTCTACCAAACTTATTTGTGCGCTAATTCTGACATCTGTATACGGGTGTTCCCCCAAGAGTGACTTTCACAACACAAACTTCGATATCCTGATCGCCAATGGAAAAATTGTTGACGGCTCTGGTGGTCAACCCTATTTAGCGGATGTCCTGGTTCGAGCTGACACGATTGCCTACATGGGAAAAGTAGATACCACCCAAATAACCTACAAGTCTCTTATTGATGCAACAGGAAAGGTTGTTTCGCCAGGTTTTATCGATGTGCATGCACACGGTAACCCACTATCAGATACCCCAATGGATAATTTTCTCAAAATGGGAGTGACAACGATTGTACTTGGACAAGATGGTTCCCACCCTACACGCGACAGCAATGACGGCAAGGTCGGTCTTATTGATTGGATGGGTTTATTGGAGGAAAAAGGCTCAGCAACCAATGTGGCAATGTTAGCCGGACACGCGACGCTACGACGTGAGGCAGGAATTGATTATGCAGACGATCCTACTGCAGCGCAATTACAGGAGATGAAAGAGAACCTTGAATCAGCCCTGAAGGCCGGCTGTTTTGGCCTAAGCACTGGTCTAGAGTATGTAGGAGGAATGTCAGCCAAAGAAGAGGAATTAGAAACACTGGCAAAGGTGGTAGGTGGCAAGTCTGCAATAATGATGAGTCATGTTCGGAATGAAGACGATGACCAAGTGGAGCAATCGATTGAGGAGTTGCTAAGCCTGGGAGAACATTGTAAGGTACATGTCTCGCATATGAAAGTCGTGTATGGAAGAGGATCGGAGCGTGCAGATGAACTATTGAGCAAGCTAGCGTCTGCTAGAGCAGATGGTATTGAAGTTTCGGCAGATGTGTACCCATACCTTGCTAGCTACACTACCATAGGCATTGTCTTTCCTGAATGGGCAAAAACGATCGAGCAATTTGAAGTAGCGAAGCGAACGCGCAACAAGGAACTAAGAGAATACTTATTCAACAGAGTGCAGAAGCGTAATGGCCCAGAAGCTACTTTGCTTGCTGGAAATCAGTATGCAGGTAAAACATTGGCACAGGCAGCCACTGAACTAGGTCTATCATTTGTTGATCTGATCCTACAAATCGGACCTAATGGAGGAAGTGGAGCTTACTTCATTATGGAGGATAGCCTGATGAGTACGTTGCTATTGTACCCAGAAACTATG
>JBDWQX010000238.1:0-33670 GCA_039986395.1 Cyclobacteriaceae bacterium | reverse complement strand
TAAGACCGTAACTGACATGTCGGTTGAAAGCAGGAAAAAATATATTGGAAAGTACATGATTCAACGCTATGGACAACTGCACATCAAAATGGCCGAGAGAGGATTGGAGATGACAGGTAATTTCATGAAGAAACCCATTCCAATTCTTGCTGAAAGCGAAACCTCCTTTTTTGATGCCCGTGACGGTGCCACCTACACGTTTGACCTGGATGGCAGTATGGTAATAGGTTTTGAAATTGACGGGTTGAAGGCTGTTAAGGTTAGGGATTGAGGGAGTGGCGTGTTCGAGGAAGATTACCGCCAAAGCAACTTTGAAAGCAACTTCAGCATTTTGAGCTCGGGATTTCTCTCTCCTACGTCGATTCGAAATGACGTTTCTGTACATTTTATACTTCATCGACCATTCTTCTACCGCACCGCACTAAAGAGAGGCGATACCGAATTTGGCTACATCTTTGAGAAGGAGGAGTGAAAGCCTGTCTGGCGGCAGATATGGTCTGGTCGGTGTCCAACCACCTGGTTTTCACTAAAATCCCAGTACCTCCTTCAAGCGAGAATACCCAGAACGGCTCACGTTTAGTTGTGTCCCATCCTTTAGCAACACAACGTGCGAGTCTTTACCCATCAACTCGACCTTATCTATCTCCTTGAGGCGTACAATATACGATCGATGTACACGAACAAAATCGTCAGTAGGAAGGTGAGTTTCGTAGTACTTCATCGTGTTTTGCTTGATGAATGGTCCAGACTCGGTAAATAATTTCACGTAATCGTCCATGGCTTCCAGGTATCGGATTTTATCCACCGAAATGATATGAATCTTCGTTCCTGTTTTAACAGCAACCCTCGAGATCATCTCCGCCTTTTCGTAGTGTTCCTCCAACACGGAAGCAAGCCCAGTAGTGCTACTTCCGACGGAATCCAGTCCCGAGGCAACCTTAAGTTTGGCTTTTGATACTGCTTCTGAAAACCGATCCTGAGAGTAAGGTTTTAAAAGATAGTCAATGGCATTCTTCTCGAAGGCCTTGATGGCAAACTCATCATGAGCGGTGCTAAAGATGATGACTGGAGCATTCTCCAGCAGCTCCAGCATTTCGAATCCAGTGAGCTTAGGCATCATTACATCGAGAAATACAAGATCTGGTTTCAGCTCGTTGATTTGCTTGAACCCCTCAAATCCATCACTACACTCACCTAGTAGCTCAATGTCTTCGTCGGTCTCCAGGTACGTCCGGATTATCTCCCGAGCCAGGTGTTCATCGTCGATGATTAAGGTTCTTATTTTACGCATCTTCGGTTTGGTTAGTAGGTATTTTCATGGTTATGTTAAAGGTGTCCTCCGCTTGATTGATCTCTAAAAGGTCGCTTCTTCCATAGACCAGACTTAATCTTTTTCTGACGTTGTCAAGACCTATACCTTCTCCTTTGAGTGGCATGGCATCCATATCGAAGTTATTGCTGATCAAAATATGTAGCATGTCATCATGGGGTTCGCATTTCAATGAGATCGATACCTGCTCAATGCTCTCGTAAACTCCATATTTCACTGCATTTTCAAAGAGTGGCTGCAAGATTAAGTTCGGCACCTCGACTTTCAGACAAGCATCTGACACCTCCTTCTCGAAGTTGAGCTTACTCCCAAATCGAACTTTCTCTATGTCTAGATAAAGCGATGAATTTTTGATTTCCTCTTCCAGCGTATTCATTTCAACGCTATCCTTCCCTAGCGAATACCTAAGGAAATCACTCAGCTTGATCACCATTTCACGTGCTGACTCACTCTTGGAGATAGTCAAAGCACTGATTGAATTGAGACTGTTAAAAATAAAATGCGGGTTAATCTGCGATTTCAACATTCTGAGCTCAGAATCTTTCAAGAGATTCTGCAGTTCTAGTTCTCTGTTCAGCCGTTCCTGCATATCCTGATAGTATTTGATCAGATAAAAGATCAGTACAGTTATGCTGTAGTACAGCACCCCTATGATCAAGCGCCAGATGTACGAGTCACCAAGAAACTCTTGATACTCGATTTGACCCAAAAAGATGAAGCCCAGCGTGAAGTCCGCAAGGGAAGTCCAGAGAAAAACTGTGAGTAGTGCCGCTGCTATGTGCGTCCCAACAAGCGCAATCTCATCTTTGCTCAAGCTTGCGAAACTTACTATATACCAAAGTCCAGGTGCTAGAGCACCATACAGAGCATTGTACAATACACTATCTCCCACAGCTGTAGCAATAGGAAATCCATAATAGAAATACAGAACCGAACCATGGATCAGCATAATTACTCCAAGTATCAATGCATAGAGTTTGTAGCCAGATCCGCTGAGAATTGGATGTCTCATGTTAGGTATTCCTGATTAGGGTTTTCTGGGCGTAATCTTTTTAAAGATAGCAAAGGGCACCTGCTTAGGCACCCTTTACTTCAGATCCGCCAAAAATGACAGAGCCTCTTATTTTAAGTAGTTTCTTTGGATCATTTTGTTCTGTCGCGGATCGTGAGCGTTTGTCGGCATAGCCACCGAAGATCACAAAGCTTTCGTTAACCACCGTCCAGTCATTGGGAAAGACCAGCTCGTTTCCGCCAAACAGACAGAACATGTCAATAACTGCGCCTTCCTCAGACATTTTGGATTCAGAAAAATCAATCTTAGACCCTCCAAAAACTGAAGTAATTCGACCTCCTTTGAAGTTCTTGGAATTAAACGATGTTTCGGATCCACCAAATATGGACGTATCCTCAATAAAATCCTCGTCGATATCGCCGCCCGTTCGAATGGAATGACCTTTCCGTCGAAGAACAATCGAAAGGCCTATTGCAATCAAGATTACAGGCCACCAATCACGCATACGAAATCGCGGGATATCAAAAATGTCTGGCATCAAAAACAGTGCGCCAATAGCAAGAAAAATAAACCCGTCTCTACGCCCCGTTATTAACATCGCCCCACCTACAATTACCATAATCATCTCCCATCCGAAAAAATAATACGGTATGAATGATGGTATAAAGTCTAAGTTACGCAAGAGGAAAAATCCTCCTAATGCCAATAATACAATGCCAAACCAGGCTTTCGAACTGTTACTTGTTCCCATAATTTCTACGATTTAATTTCTGCTTAAAACTCACGAATTTCAAGGGTTTTAGGACATACCAAATCGGTAAGTGGTGGTGTTTTATCGGTAAGTGGCGGTTTGGGTATTGTGGGTGATAAAGTAGCAAAGGGCAAGCTGCAAGGGGACAAGGTGCAGGCTACAAGTGTGGGGAGCTATATAGAATCGAGCAACCTTTTGTAGCGGATCTCCCTTTGTATGGATTTAAGTGTTTTTTCCTTTTTCATCCAGTTGACATCTTTAAAACCTTTTTCAACAGCGAATTCAAGGTTATCGATCGCTTCGGTCACCTGGTTTAGGGCATTATAGTAGCAAGCAATATAAAAATAAAGCTTATTGTACTCTTCACTGATGCCAGCAGCGGTATCAAGATTTTCTTTTGCTTTGTTATAGTCGCCCATGCGAATATAAGTGTATCCCAAATGAGCAAACGGATTAGGTATGTCTGGTGTTAACTCAATCGTTTTTTCGAAGCACGGAATTGCCGCTTTGAATTTTCCCATTCTATTGTACGTGAATCCCAGATCGTTCCAGCAGTCTCGATTGGTGGAATCAATCGCTAGGGCTGTCAGAAAGACTTCTTCTGCATTTTTATACTTTCTGAGCTCAATGTAGGTGATACCCAATCTGAACCACGGCTCCACTGTCTTTGGGCTTTTCTCCGAGGCCTTGGTGAAGTGCTCTATAGCTTCTTCAAACGATGCAGAGTCATACGCAGATTTCCCTTGTTCAAGCCATACATCTGCGTCTCCATCCTGCGCAATGACAAGTTGAGTCATCAAAAGACCAGCAAAAAGTAGTGTTAGATTCTTCATGGCTATCGATCGTAATTGGGCAACAAATAACTGCTAAAAAAAAGGTTCCTGCAAGAAAGGCAGCTTAAAGGTGCAGGGATCAAGCATTAAGATTCAAGTAGATAAGCTTCCGTGTTGACAAAGGTCCCAAGCACAAAAAGACACACTCTCCACGCGTCGTCAAGTTGTCAAGACAGGAGATTAATGGTCAAGAATCATCTTTTTACTGCCTTTGTAATAAAGAACAGACCCTGCCATCATGAATACATGGCTGATGTCCACATGATTGAACCATTTATCAATACCAATTTGAAACACAAAAAAGAATGCACCTACAGAGCAAACGAGCACTGCCATCAATATCAGTGCGCTTCCCATGCTCCTTTCTTTGAGGTAGATGAATCCCGTGAATCCTGTAACTACGATCGCCATGCCATAAGCTGCATGTATCAACACAAATTGGAAATTCAATGTGGCCAGGGATAGGGCCATAAATACCAGCAATTCGATGATGTTTAACCAGGAAAAGAAGGTTCCAACTTTTGGGTTGATCAGTCGTCTCGTGTATTGAATGACCGCCCTTTCCAGTAGTGCAATAGAGAACATGCTGGTGATCCAACCAGGTATTTTCATGTAGAATGGGAGGTAATGCATCAATCCGTGCCCAACCACTCCGCCGAGAAAAGTGGCGAGGGCCATGGAAAGAAAATAGTATTTAAATAGGCGATGAACACTTCCCTGATCTGGGAGATTCCGCAATTTGGCAAAAGATACAAAGCAAATGATCGCAACAATCACATCCGTCAGCATCGTAATGGGCGTGTGTATGACCGAACCGAACAGTTCGATCGAAGGTTGCGGTGTCACAGCGCTCTATTGGGGGAAGTCCTGCAAATGTCCAGGAGTTGCACCGTCGTATGTCTGGCTAATCAAATCGTTAAACACCTCATGAGTAGTATTTAGATTCTCAGACTGCAATGCTTTAGCGGACCTAATAAGTGAACTGTAATCTGACTCCGTAAGCATCGAAAGCTCCTTGAGCAAGACAATGTTTAGCGCCTTATTGAAAGAATTATCAGCTGCAATCTTCGCAATCATACCCATGAGCAATGTCGTATTTTTGTCATCCATTGTGTTTATGGTTTTTTAGTGATACAGGAAAATTAATCAAGATTTGATTGAGAAGTCTATATAAAGCATAACTGATCTAAATCTTACTTTTTTTTGACGGCCAAGTAACTGTCGGTAGTCGCCAGCAAACACGAACCAGCATTGTGGCTCCAACATCCTGACCTCGTGGCCTTCATCCCTGACACACGAATGTACAAGGTGAAATGGGGTGGGTTCTCTACTTCTGGCTAAAAATCTCTATTTTGTGCAGGGGTGATACATGAGTTCCTGAAGATATAAAAAGAGCCTATAATTTCGATTTGTCAAAAGTTGGTATGTTCTTTGAATCTAGATACGAATTATACTTGACAAGAGTCGTAGGCGTGTTATGAAGCCTTTTGTACAGATAAATAGGGCTTTCTAGCCTGAATTCACTTCGGTCAAGATGTTAAGAGAATAAGATTTAAATACAATTATGATGCATTACTTGTCTTTACTTATTGCACGTAGTACCCCATCAAAGAGGCTTATTTCGATGTTGCTTCTTTTCCTCCTTTTAGGATCAGCATCAGCACAGAAAGTAAATCATCCATTTAAGCCAGGGGAAAAATTGATCTACTCCATGCATTTTGGATGGTTTGAGGTGGGTGAGGCTGAGTTCTGGATTGACCCTGAGCTACGATACATCGATGGTGAAGCATATTATTCTGTTCAAGGTGCAATAAACACCTCATCATGGGCGAGGATATTTAAAGCGATTACTGGATGCTTCGAGTCACTCATTCATGTGGAGACCCTCGAACCTCTTCGATCTCACCGTACGATGAATTCTGGTAAAAAAACAGTCGATGTTAGAACTGACAATTTCACCTATTCAGATTCACTCAAAATACATACCTATGTAGAGGATGTGGACGAACACCGATATAGATCCTTTAATCGGGAGAAAAACATTCCCATGCGCGACTTTCTAAGTACATTTCTTTTGTTGCGAACGGTTCAGTTCAAGGACAATCAGCCACTTGAGATGCGATCTTTCTATTCGAACACACTTTACGAGCTCAAAGTTGTTCCAGGCAAACAAACAGATTATGATCTAAAGAAAAAGAAAATCGTATCGAGAGAGTTCGGACTAGAATTTCCAAAAAACGAATATTTCAAAAGAGGCAAAAACGGAAGCGCAATTCTTTCCGAAGAGTCCGACCGAAGACCTCTTCGAATAGAAATTGATATGGCTTTAGGTAGTTTTTATCTCAAACTTAGTGACGAGAGCTAAGGCGGTTTTTTCTTGATCTTGTATTTTATATGTTGCTCTCAGATCACTAATCCAAGTTCCTTTGTTCTTCTGCCAGAATACCGCTTGACCATTTTAAAACACCAATCGACTGACCAAGCTCTGCTCGAAGTTCAACCAATTTAATCTCAGCATCTAATTTCTTGTTCTCCCGTGAGTTGATAAGGAAGATGGAACTCTCACCATTGCCAAATTTTATCCGTTCGCCTTGTAGCATGAATTCGTAATTCTGAATCATTATCTCCTGCTGAGTTATCATCGTCTGCAATCTCAAAACTTTATTGTAAGACTGTTCCACCTTGTTAGTAACTGTCCTTCTTTTCTGATTTAGCTTCAAATCATTTTCTTCTCTCTTAATCTTGGTCATTTTCAATTTTGCTCGTTCTTTTCGAATTAAAAGAGGAAAGCTGAAATTCACACCTGCTTTATAATTGTTTGACAAGAAAGCACTTTCCTCCAGTGAATTGCTTTCAGAGAGTAATGCATTGTAGTTCAGGTCTATCGTAGGCTTAAGCTGCTCGGCGCTAAGTCTTCTATCCAAATCTAGCTTAGCTCCGCTTATTGAGAGTTTTCTTAATTCAGGGTGCCTGGAAAAGGCATAGTCCGTGTAATAAGTAAGATTTGTGACTACCTCATCACCCGTAGCTGAGGGAATTGAGGAGATAAGAATCCCTTCATTTTCCCAAATGAAATTCTGCATGAGCAATAGGCTATTCTGATATTCAACCTCTGCCTTCTGAAGGAAATTGGACCACTGCTGAACCTGAATTAATGTCTCTACTGAATCGATCGCAGCATTGGCTCCATTGAGCACTCCTTCTCGTATACCATCAAATCGCTGACGTACAAGAGCCAAATTTGATCTGACTATCGCTAATTTCTGATATGCTTCATACCAATGCCAATAGGCAAAATTTGCATCTAGAAAAAGATTGTTCAGCACCATCTCAGATTCCATCTGAAGTTCTTGCTCAGTTAGTTTACTTTTTTTGAGATCAATCGAACGCTGATTCACAAACAACCCCTCGCCTATTGGTACGGAAACGCCCGCATAATACAACCCGCTAGATGGTACATTTCTCTCAGGATTTAGAAAAACCCCACTGTTGCGTTCATACCCAGCTTTCAAATCTACATTTAGCAACGTAGGTATTTCAACATAGGAATTCCATAAATCATAATAGTTCTTATCCTCAAATTGCTTCGCATTGTAATCTGAAATTAGCTTTGGATCAAACGCACCTCGCGCCTGAGATACTGCCAAGGTCCCTCTAGATCGAATCAATTCCGCTTGTTTAGCAATTGGGTGATTTTGTCTCACTAATCGATAGTAATCAACCAGCAAAAACCTCGTACTGTCTGTCTGCGCAGACATTAGCAGTGGCACGAATATCAATAGTGTAATTAGCTGCTTCATTTCTTCTCGGCTACTCCCTTTTTATCACTCTTCTGCTCTGTGTAAAAATCTGGAGGAAATCCATTCAAGTTTCTCCATAGTTCATACCATATTGGGACGTTTTTAAGCATTGCAATACCGTATGCTCCAGATCCAAGCCTGAGCAAAGTAGGCCAAGGCTCTTCACCTTCTACTGGGACCACCAAAATTCTAAACTTCCCATCTGGGCCAAGTACCTTGTCAAATGCCAGCACTTCTCCTGCATAAGTTCCAAATGATAATCCTGGCCAGCCACTAAAGACAAGTGCCGGCCAACCGTCGAACTGGAGTCGTACTCGGTTGCCCTCCTTTATAAGCGGGAGGTCAATTGGCGGAACGTGTAACTCCACAGCTAAGTCATAATGGGAAGGAATAAATGTAAAAACCTCATCTCCCTCCTTTACCGTTTCCCCAATTCCTGTGATTAATGCTTTGGTTACAAAGCCATCCTGAGGAGCTGTGATCACATAAAAATCGGACCTGCGTTCGTAACTTGCCTCTTGAATACTTAACTTGTTATACTGAGCTTCCGATTCTAGCGAACTTGAAAGCGCAGACATTTGATCTGATTGTGCTTTTGCAATCTTTTCTTTAAACTCATTTTCTACCGTACTAAGGCTCAACTCAGCATTGAGTTGTCCGTTCTTACTAGCCATCCATTTGTTTTGGGCCGAGATTTTCTTGTTCAAACTTTCCTGCAATTTCAACCTTCGACTCTCGAGTTCAGTCAACGACTTCAATCCTTGGTCGTATAGCTGCTGCTGCCTGTCAAATTGGCGCTGTGCAATGTCCAGGTTAATCAATGTAGTTTCAAAATCAATACTATCGGAAAGGACTTTCAGTCGTGCTTGATTTAAATAGTTTTCAGCCTGCTCCAATTTCAGTTTCTGGTTTCGCTGCAGAGCAGCAACCTGTAATCCTAATGCACCAGCTTTATCTGTATACACGCCTACGGAGGCTCGCTTGGCATTTGCTTGATTTCGCGTCTTCTCCACAAGATTTGGGTCCAAGTACTCAGCTTTCACCTCTGATATAAAAACGATTGTATCTCCTTGGTTAACCAACTGACCTTCTCGCACAAACCACTTTTCAATTCGTCCTGATATTACCGAATGGATGTGCTGTTCTCTGTTTTCAGGACGCACAGTCGTGAGGCCGCCACGTGCTCGGATGTTCTGCGTCCACGGTAGAAAAAGCATCGCAAAACCTATGAAAAAGAGAGCAGACAGCAAGTAAATGACTTTTTTAGTTGCTTTTGTCTTAATCACCTCCTGATAAGAAGATTGATCTTTTAGAATCTGATCGCGATCGATCGAATTTCTCGAAATATTTAACATTAGTTCTTCAGTTTTTGAGATACCCTAGTTACGTCCACGATTGTTCCATGCTCCATGGTCACAATCTTATCACAACTACTCATCATTAATGGATCATTTGTAACAGCCAACAGTGTCCATTCGCTTTCAATATCTGTCAGGATAGCACTTGTTCGTTGCCTGTCGGCGAAATCAAGACTATGCAGCGTATTATCCATCACTATTAGTTTAGGCTTTTCAGCAAGTGTTCGTGCCATGATTATTTTCTGCTTTACACTTGTAGCCAATCCCATTCCCTCTGGTTGAATCATCGTATTCAGGCCTTTTGGCAAATGCTTGAAAAAATCACTGAGCCCTACTTGTTCGATTGCCCAAAGCATGTTCTCAATCGTTACCTCTTCTTTTCCAACCGAAATATTTTCAGCTAGCGTCCCAAAAAACAAATCCTGCATATTCAAATTATCGCCAATCACAGATCGGAAACTCAGAATATTGATATCCCCGAGAGGGATTCCATTAAATAGAATGGAGCCTTCATAGTCATTGTACAGTCCGGCAACAAGTGATATCAGCGTAGACTTTCCTGACTCGCTAATCCCGGTGATACAAATTTTCTCACCTGATTCAATTTTCAGATTGACATCATGAACCGATGGTTTCATTGCATCGGGGAACTTGTAGTTAAGTCCTGTTAGCTCTACAGAAATGCCCTTTCCTTTGCTGATCTCCTCAAGATCAATACCCTCTTCACTTTCAGATTCTATATCAGTAACTTGACCAAGTTTCTCAAGGCCAGTTAAAACGTCATAAACTGTTTCCATGCTCAGAATCAGTTTCTCCGCAGAATTCAAAACAAGTAGAATGATAATCTCAGACGCTACGAACTGCCCAAGGTTAATTTCCTGATTGATTACCAGCACGCTGCCAAGAATGAGCAGTCCACCAGTAATGATGGTCTTGAATGCAACAATACTGGACAACTGAAAGATTAATACATTGAAATGCTGTTTTCTAAACTTTAGATAATTGCCCACATACTCATTCATTTTTTTAATTGGCAAGTCCGTTTCGCCAGCCAGTTTGAATGTAGCCATTACTCTCGCCAATTCTTCCAACCAGTGGGCAACCTGGTATTTGTACTTTGACTCAAGCAAGCTTGACTTCATACCTCGCGGTCCAGTTATTACAAAAATCAATGTAATGAGTGTCACTAGTATGATCCCGAAGAACACAAAAAACGGATGGTACATGGATAGTAGAATCAATCCAAATAGGATTTGCAACGTAGAGCTGGAAAAGTCGATCAAAATTTTCGAAAGACCTTTCTGAACATTCAGCGTGTCAAAAAATCTATTCATCAGCTCCGGAGGATAAAATCCTGAAATCGCTTCCATTTTGAAGCGTGGAATTCGGTAGGCAAATTCGAATGAAGCACGGGTGAATATCCGCTTTTGTAAAAGCTCTGTAAGGGAAAGTTGGAGCACCTGAATGACGCCAGTTGCAGCCACTCCTAACACAACTATGAAAATCAAAATCCCCCATGATGCCGAGAACTCGGTGCTCATCACAAATCCAATAATTGCCTGCACCCCCAAGGGCAATGAAAGATTAATCAATCCGTGAAAGATGGCATATATGTAAACGATGAAGATCTCACGCCTATCCAGGGCCAGCATTCTGAAAAGGCGTTTTATTGGAGTAAGCTTAATGTCATTATTAACATTAGAACTCTCTATATTGATGGTATTACTGTTCATTTAGGTAAAAGTTTTATTTAACCAGCTTGATTACCGACTGCAAAAGGAAATCGTACACCTGATTTTCAATGGATCTTTCATCATTTACCGATATTTCTGTCAGAGACGGTAAATGCTGTGCGAAAAAAGTTTGTTGATGTGAAGCTTCAAGTATGGTACTGATAAGTGCATGAGGGTACACGTACTTGGGGTTCATCTCCGAAATAATCAATGCGATTTTATGACATAGGCTTTTGTAGCCCTTAAATAAGCCTTCGCTGTTAATTTCATCTACTTGCTTTGTTAAGTACGTTTTGTCAGATTCAGTATCAACTATTCGCCTAAGTGCCCCTAGGTTGAGTCCATCAAGGTTGATTGCTCCTCGACTCTCATCAACATGACAAACGATTTTCAGAACAACTTTCAGCTTTTCCTCAGGGTCTGAGATGTGATACGTTTTAAAATCAATAAGATATTCTATCCAAGCCCAATACCAGGTAGTTAGGTACACAAGCAGTTTCAGTTTATTGTCGAAATACCTATAAACTGAGGCTTCTGTTGAGTTAATGCGCTCCGCAAGCTTCTTGAAAGTGAACTGCTCGAAGCCCAACTCGTCCAAAAGTTCGATGCCAATTGAAACAATATTTCTTCCCAACTCAGACGATTGTGGATCCTTGTTGTAATACTTCTCCCCTATGACGATACTAATTACTGACATAACACAAAAGTATTAATATTAATATTGAAAGTAATACTATCAACGAAGAAAGTAAGAATATGTTTGGGACATTACAATGTCCTTCTACAGTAGCTCCATTTACTTACTGAATGAAGCCTACTTCTAGTACTGCTATGTCAGCTGGGACAAAAGCGCTCAAGTCTGATAAATCAGTAAAAATTGTGCTGAAATCTAGTGGTTTGTTGTTCACTCCAGAGGTAATAAAACCGTCCGCATTAAAGTACGCCGGAGACTGAGCTTCTTGCAGAATTTCGTCAATTACTGATTGATCAGTGATTCCAGCAGTCTCAATTTCTTCTTCAAGAACAATAGCTACGGAGTGTGTTTCAAAGTAATCTCTAGTGGACCATGAAGACGGTGGCAATGCTAAATTGACAACTCCCAGGTTAGAAGCTTCATCTCCTCGCCCTACAAACGCATAGTTTCTTCCCCCTGTATACGTTTCATCTATGATCACCAAATTGGGATGATTCGAATTACCGATGATATCAACTAGATCTCCATTACGGCCGACAAAAAGAGACATGTTATCAATGTCTCCATTTTCAGTGGCACCTAAGCCAGAAATCTGCACTTGCATAATTTCTTCATATCCAAAGACTGAAACTCCATAGTCGATACGAATAAAGGTATCGGGATCGTTGTCTGGAGTTCGCTCGATTTGGTAGGGATTCATAACACCTATTCCTATTACCTGGCCAGTATTCCAAAGCAATTGAAGTGCACGGTCTTCGCTTTCAACATCGACCATTATCATTTCAAAATCAAAAACAATTCCGGCTCTAGCCACTCCTTCTGAAATATCAATTCTCTTTTCCCTTCCGTCAACATCTCCGGTGAACGAGAGTGTCCGTAGGTCGGCAGCTTCCATCTGTGCAGCTACTTGAAGGATAAAGTCCATAATTTCCGCAGATTGCTCTGCCACATAAATGAATCCCCGAAGGCTTTCATATATTTCATTTCCTTCAATAAAGCCATCACCATCACCATCCGTTCTACCAGATAGTCCTCCAGTATTGCTACTAATTGCCCCAGGTATATCAACCGTAAAAGTTTCTGGGATATCAAGTTTTTTTTCAGCGACGGTATCATCACTACCACAGTTGCTTAAAAAAGCAAGTGATAAGAGTAGGCAAAGAGTTTTTATGACTTTCATACTTTTCACAATTTTAGATCTGTTTGTTGGCACAAAATAAACGTATTCATCTATACCATTTGATAAAACAACTCATTCATTGCATTCATCTATTAGTTAAAAGAATCTCTCGTCACATTTATGACTTTTCGGAAGGTCTTCTTGAGTCATTTTTCCTTTTCGAAGATTGTTTGAATCGTGCGATTGCTGTTACTAAAGTAGCAACAGGGATGAATTCGGTAAATGGGGCCAGACAGTAAATCCCAGCAAGAACCGCTAAAATCATTCGGGTGCGTTGCGGAATATCGTAAACTGATAGTATCCACCAGCCTACTGCAGTCCCAATAATAAATCCCCCAATTCCAAGCGGACCAAAGGTTGCCAGATCAACCAAATCCAGAATCATAGCCCCAATCAAGGGACCAAAAGCACGATTCAGTCGATCTAAAATTGACGATTCTGATTTCTCGTCCACGCCAATGCTAACTTAAAAATGAAATGAGTACACCTGCTGCTACAGCAGATCCAATAACTCCAGAGATGTTAGATGCCATCGCATATTGCAGCAAATGATTCGATGGATCATGTTTCAATGCAAGATCATTTGCCACCCTGGAGGCCATTGGAACAGCGCTGAGGCCTGTGGCACCAATGAGTGGATTGATCTTCTTCTTTGCTACAAGGTTGTACGTTTTTACCGCAAAAATGCCACCGGCAATTGAAATTGCAAATGCGATGAAACCTCCTCCGATTATCAGTAAAGTCTCAATGTTTAGGAATGCCTTTGCAGTCATTGTTCCGCCGACAGCGAGACCGAGAAAGATGGTTGCGGCATTTAATATTGTGTCAGATGCAGCACTGCTCAATCTTCCAGTTGTTGCTCCAATTTCTTTAACGAGGTTGCCAAAAAGAAGCATTCCCAGGAGTGGTACGGATGAAGGTACCAGCAGTGAAACAACGGTTCCTACAGCAATCGGAAAGATAATTTTTAAGGTCTGCAGATTCTTTATTGGTCTCTTTGACGGAAACAGTTTATCCTGCTGTTTCATGTTTATCATCAATTCATTCTTTGTCATCGTAAGTCGAACAACGAAGGGAATGATGACGGGAACCAAGGCCATGTACGAGTAGGCGGCAATTGCAATCGGGCCTAGCAAATGTGGAGCAAGCTTGATGGTTGTGTAGATTGCGGTAGGTCCGTCAGCACCTCCAATAATTCCCAGTGAAGCTGCTTCTTTCATCGTAAATCCAAACGCAACAGCTGAAATCAATACAGAAAAGATACCAATTTGAGCAGCAGCTCCAAAAAATGCCAAACGTAGATTTCTTAGCATTGGTCCAAAATCTGTAAGAGCTCCAACACCAAGAAAAATAATTGGTGGTAAAAATCCAGTTTTGATTAGTGCATAGTAGATGTAATTCATAATACCGTGCTCCTTGGCAATTTGGTATAGCGTCAGGGACTCGTCTACTTTCTCAACTCCCATTTGACCACCTGGAAAATTGGCCATCAACATTCCAAAAGCAATTGGTACCAATAACAATGGTTCGTACTGCTTCTTGATACCCAGATAAAGCAGGAAAAATGCGATAGCAATCATTAACAGATATTCTGGGTGCTCCCCAATCTGCTGAAAGGCAGTCATTTCGTATAGCTTCTGAAGTAAATTCAAGTTCTTCTCAGTTTACTCTAAATAAGACGTCATCATCTAGGACTGCATCGGTATCTTTTACGAGAACCTCACTCACTGTTCCTTCAACCTCCGACTTTACAGCATTGCTCACTTTCATTGCTTCGATGTAGCAAACAATATCCCCGACCTTGACTTGATCACCGACTTTGACAGCTGCTTCGGATGAGTCCTTGGTTAAATAGATTGTGCCCTCTAGCGGTGCCAAAATTTCCTTCGAACTTCCATTTGAAGAAGACGCAATTGACGTAGTTGGTGCTGATGCTGGCGAAGTTGATGCTGCCTGCGCTCCGTCGTACGATACAGAAACCTTGAACTTTTCTCCGTTAACATCAATGTCCAATGTTTTGGGTTGAACCACTCCCGCTGTTGCAATTGGCGCTGCGGCACTTGCTTTTGTTGATCCTTTGCTTTTCTTATCACCCAAATCTTTTTCGAAAGCGGTTTTTGCTTTACCAGACTTGTAGTCTTCATATTGAGCAGGATGCATGGCATATTCAAACAATTCCTCGTCGTCTGGGCCAGCATCCCATCCTTTCTCCTCCATTTTCTCTCTAAACTCATCCAGCGAATTTGCCTGAAGTTCTTGCGGATCCCCCTTGAAAAACTCGCGGCCCTGTTCTTTAGCAAGATCCTTCAATTCATCACCAACAGTGCCAGGTACACGTCCAGATTTACCTAAAACCATGTCCCATGTATTATCATCCAACAACGACCACCGTGCCTTACCCTTCATCATTTGCATGACGTTCACAAGTGCAGCGTTCTTTACATATTGGCTAAACGGGGTGACCAGCGGTGGATATCCCATAATCGGCCAAACGTGCTCTACCTCTTCGAAGAGGGCAATAAGTAACTCATCCTGAGATATTTCAGGCTCGTTGTTCTTGGCCATCCACTTGTTAAGACTCACTAAATTGTTCTCGAGATCGGACATCAAACTTCCCATCATACCACCAGGGAGTCCTGGACCAATAAGAAGTGCGTTCATGTGCCTGTTCTTTGGGTTAATGTAGAACCCAAGGAAATCGTCGATGAATTCTTGCGTCAGAGATCGAGCCTGCATGTAAGCCTTCATGTTTATGTCTGGCAACGAAAATCCTGCATCTTTCAGCATCTCATGAACCGTGATAAGATCAGCGTGAACCGTACCATAAGAAAGCGGTTCCATAGCCACATCAATAAAATCAGCACCAGCTCTGGCTGCCTCAAGTGAAGACGCCACACTAAAGCCCGGACCCGAGTGGCCATGATACTGCACAACGATATCGGGCTTGATGGATTTTATTCCTTCCACAATTCTTCCGATAGTCACTGGTCGACCAACACCCGCCATATCTTTTATGCAAATCTCTTCCGCTCCCATGTCAATCAGCTCTCCTGCCATTTTGATATAGTAGTCTGCAGTATGCAATTCTGAGTGCGTGATACACAGACAGCACTGCGATATCATTCCTCCTTCTTTGGCGTAGTCAATCGACAACTGGAGGTTTCGTGTATCATTCAGTCCGTCGAACGATCTTGAGATATCCGTACCTTGAAGTTTCTTTAGTTTAAACATCAGCTTCCTGACATCCTTGGGCACGGGAAACATTCGAAGTCCATTTAGTCCACGTTCAAGCATGTGCGTCTTAATCCCAGCGTCATTGAATGGTTGAGTCCACTCCCTAACTGACTTGTTAGGATTCTCTCCATAAAGCAGATTGATTTGCTCAAACCCACCGCCGTTCGTTTCGACTCGTTGAAAACATCCCATCTCAACAATCGGCTCTGCTACTCGAACCAACTGATCTACCCGCGGCATATATTTTCCCGATGATTGCCACATATCTCTATAGACTAGGCTTAGTCCAATCTCACGTCCCATAATTTTCTTTGATTAATTTTTCTCTATCCTCGTTATATGCCCACTCCCTTGCGTAAAAGCTTCAACCGCTCCAGTTATCGCCGCAACCTTGGCACCAGATATTTTATCATCATCTTGCGAGAATCTATTGACCAGGCGAATCAGAATATTTCCCGTGATAACTACCAATAGTAGTACAAGAAATACTGTGATCATTCCAATGGCCAGGAGAGACAGTGCAGTTGATATATCACCATCCATAGATTATTCGTGATGTTGAGGAAGCTAAATTAAGGGCTTAATGCTTCTTAGGCTAGCTTAATAGCTACTTATTCGCAAAAAAGAACAGCTACTCTCTAATCAAAATTTTGCTGTTTCAGACTTTGTAGTGTACTATCCACCTCCAATCTAACCTGATTATAAAATTCAGATTTTGCTAGAAACAGATATCGGTAGGCAAACATGATATTTCTAAATTCGGTTGTTGTTAAAAACTCAGTGCTAATTGTTCTTCTTCCTGTGAAAACGATATTTTTCATGTAAAAGGGCTTGTAAAAATCTCGAAGGTTTTCGTTTATTGCATCATCGTACTGCTTCGTCCCTCGGTAGTACTGCTCGTACAACTCCACCACTTTATTTCTGATATCAAAATCCGAAATGAGATCCATGCGACCTGAAGCTTTCAACGATTCGTATGTGGTAAGTTGCGGTGAAAAAGGGGGATTGTACTGTGTTCCAAGTAAGTAGCCAACTAGAGAGTCCGAATCAAACGGGCTCCCAATAGAGGCATTTGACAAATTTACAATTGCATTAGCGATTGACTTATTTATCTCGCCTAGCGTGTCCAGAGCAGCCAAATCGGATTGAAGATCTTCGACCAAGCTTGCCATATATTTCCGTTCCTGAGCCTTGTTCGCTTTCACCTCCTTGTAGCTTTCCAAATAAAAGGCAATACTGATACCAAGTATGACCACCAGAAGGTTAGCAATATGATCAAACCAATTTACATTCTTCATGAACTCAAATTAAATAATGTTGCTTAATGAATAAATCTTCCAGCAAAATTCCTGTTAAAAAAGACTTTAAGTTACTTTGTTCGTTAATTACCACATCATGAAAAAAATAGCATCGCTCTCCCTTTTGGCATTGGCAATTGTAAGCTTTCAATGCAGTAGTGTTCCGCTGAGTGGACGCTCACAGCTTAGCTTGGTTGGAAATGACAAAATTTTTCCTATGAGTTTCGAACAGTACGAGGTGGTAAAAAAAGAAGGGAAGTTGGTGACTGGAACAGAGCAAGCGCAGATGGTTAAGCGAGTCGGAATCAGGATTCAAAGGGCGGTAGAACAGTATTTTGCGGATCAGGGTCAGTCCGACTACTTGACTGATTACCAATGGGAGTTCAATCTTATTGATGAAGAGGTTGTGAACGCATGGTGCATGCCCGGAGGAAAAGTAGCATTCTATACTGGCATCATGCCTATTTGCGAAAATGAAGACGGTGTTGCGGTGGTAATGGGCCATGAGATAGCGCATGCAATTGCCAATCACGGTCGAGAAAGAATAAGCCAGCAATACGCAGCGCAAGCGGGATTAGGAGTTGTTGGAGTCGTGCTTGGAGCTGGGACTGCAGCGGGACCTGGCCCAGAGTTGATTATGCAAGGAGCGGGAGCTGCCACTTCACTAGGAATACTTTCATTTTCAAGAAAACATGAATCTGAAGGTGATAAACTCGGTCTCTACTTTATGGCAATGGCCGGATATAATCCTCAAACTGCACCTAAATTTTGGGAGCGTATGGCAGCTAACAGTGGCGGAGAGCAGCCACCGGAGTTTACCTCAACGCATCCATCTCATGATACCAGGATTTCAGATCTAAACGCCAACATGCCAAAGGCAATGCAGTACTACCGAAAGTCGAAAAAATGAGGGTAAAATTTAGAATTAAGAGCTAGGGTAAGAACTCGTAATTCCAAAAATTCGCGATTGGTTTCTTTTATTCGAACATTTTCAAATCCAGTGCTGGAATGACTCTGCACGCATTTTTGTAGTATACCTTCTTGAGGACTTCATCAGAGAGACCTAAACCATACATCCTCCAGAACGCATGATACTTTTTGTAGTAAGGAAAATACTCATCTTCTGTTTCAAGGACTCTGAAATAGGTATAGAACTCTTCTTTATTGTATGCGTCCTTGGCAAATAGCAATCTATCCTGATAGTCTTCAAAAAATGCTTTCGCTCGACGTGGCTGCCTACCAAATTCTGCAATTACAGCCCCAATGCCAAAATTCACATTTGGATATGTATCTAGGTGTTCGCCAGCCTTATCAAGATTGTTTGCCATCCACCCCATGTGCGCATTGATAAAAGTCGTCTTGGGATGTTTCTTAAATACATTGTGCTGCTCAGCTATAATTTGCTCAAAAGGTGCTGGATCATTTGCTTCTCTCTTCCTCCTAGGACGGAGTTTCAATTCCAACCAACGTTCATTGTTGGAATCCATAGGCAACCAAAACTGCGAAGGATCTGCGGAGTGAATAATCACCGGAATTCCAAGTTTACCGCAGGCAGCCCAAACAGGGTCTAGTCTGGGGTCATCTACTGCTACTCGATTACCATCGCTATCTTTCGTGTTGAATCCAAGACTTTTGTAAATTTTCAATCCAGTAGCGCCGTTTTTTACGTCTTCCTTCAATTGTCTCACAGCCTCTTTGGACCATCCATCCTGTCCGAGATTCTTAAAGGAAACATTGGTAAACATCACAATTCTATTTGGGGCTTCGCCCTCTACACGTCTCACCATTCCAGCCAGGTACTCTTGTGTACCTATGTCACCAGCCGCTCGATCAAACCCACGGCCACTTAGGTTTACCATAGCCTTCATATTTATTTCGTCCATTTCAGTCACTAATGAACCGATACGCTCTTTGGTGAGATTCCACTGGTGACTGTGAACATCTACAAATGGAAACTTCGCACGTTTTACTGGATTTTCGGGAACTACCAGCGTTGATTCAGGATTGTACTCTTCAAAACTCATGGTTGGCTCGGCTTCCTGAGCAAGTACTGCTAATGAGAAGAGGAATGCGGCCAAGATGATTGAATATTTCATGGATTGATTCTTTTTTTTGCAAGTATACGATTCTATTTTATTAATGGTTCATTCATTCCAGTTCATTGGTATTCAACCATGAAGCGTGGTAATTTCGCATTATGATCCGACCAGAATTTGACGATATCTACATGGAGTTAGCTGTGAATCTAGCAAAAAGATCTCACTGCATTAAGCGACATGTAGGAGCTGTTCTTACCAAAGAAACAAGGATCATCTCTATTGGATACAATGGGCCTCCTTCGGGGACGCATAATTGTGATGTGGAATGGCCAGATGCTGGCTGCCCAAGAGATTCAAAAGGCGGCTGTTCACTCGCTATCCACGCAGAGCAAAATGCCATACTGTACGCAGTAAAAAACAAGACATCAGTTGAAGGAGCTACACTTTACGTAACACTATCTCCTTGTCTCTCTTGTTCCAGGATTATTTATTCGATGGGCATAGAAAAAGTTATCTACCTAAAATCTTATGCAGAGTACAAGGGAATCCCAAATGACGAAGGCGTTGACTTCCTGCGAAAATTTGGTATAGCAGCAGAAAAATACGAGGGAAATTTGGAAAATGTTACTGAGTTAATTTGACTTCCGCAAAGCTTGCATTTCACGTGCTATTCATCCAAATTCATTAGTTTGGTAACAAAATTCAAACGATGCGAAACCTAACCTTCCTAACATTTTTTATCACCATTTCCTGCTCGCCATCTCAACAGAAAACGAATAGTTCGATTCAAACGATCGCCTTTGGCTCTTGTAGTGTGCAAGAAAAAGCAGATGCTCAACTTTGGACTGAGGTAATCGCAGAAAATCCCGCCCTTTGGATCTGGTTGGGTGACAACATCTATTCGGACACTGAGGACATGGAGAAAATGAAGGATGATTATGATTTACAAAAATCGCATCCTGACTATCAAAAACTGCTAGGAAAAATGGAGGTCATTGGCGTCTGGGACGATCATGATTTTGGAGGGAACGATCTTGGAAGTGAATATCCTAAAAAGGACGAAAGCAGAGACCTGCTCTTTGACTTCCTCGATGTTCCAAAGAGCAATGAAGCGTGGAATCGAAAGGGAGCCTATCAGGCCTACAATTACGAATTCAACGACAAGAAGTTGAAAATCATCCTACTCGATGCCAGGTATTTCAGAGATTCATTGAGATGGATAGTGGAGCCAAAAACTGCTTTGGTAAATGAAAGTGGAGCAGTGCTTGGTGAGGAACAATGGAGTTGGTTAGCTGATCAGCTCTCTGACGATGCAATTGATTTATTCTTGGTTGGTTCGGGTATCCAGGTACTACCTCAGGAGCACAGATTCGAGAAATGGGCGAATTTTCCAAAAGAGCGAGCAAGGCTTCTCGACCTTGTTGCCGAGAAAGTAAATGTTCCATTAGCTTTTATTTCCGGAGATCGACACATTTCAGAAGTTTCTAAGCTTCAGGTTGATGGCTATAATTTTCCAATCTATGAAATTACCTCAAGTAGTCTCACAAACCCATGGGGAGAGGAGGCTGCCGAAGTAAACAAGCTTCGAGTCGGAAGTATCACCTATCCTGTTAATTTCGGAGTAGTCAATATTGATTGGTCGGGGGACCAGCCGGCCATGCAAATGAAGTTCGTGGGTGTCGACAATAAAATTCTACGGAATTATTCCATTAACTACTAAATAGATCAATCCCCCAAATTATTAGACGAATTTGGCCTTTCCTTTCGACTTAAATTTCCTTTCAGGCACGGTTTTTAAGCTAAATTTGTAATATGATTTTTTTTAGAAAAAAAAGCACAAATACAAGTTACCTATTGGGTGTTTGTCGTATAAATAGAAAAGAACCAGTTGTCAGCTAAAGTATACCATTTGTCTACCGTTTTCCTCCCTTGTTTAAGCGATAGGCTTTATTATTGTATTTGTAATAACTAGCAGTGGGATATTCACTTAAAGTAAGTGTTGTGATTTTATTAACTTTGATTTTATCAGAGTTAACGCATGCGCAAACGTATGATGATGACTTCTGGAGCAATCCTAACGTAATCTGGAAGACTGGTTCTGGCACCATTATTACCTCATCTTTTGCTCGTAAAATGTACACTCAAGGAAACTACAAGGTCGTAGAGAGAGACTTACGTGGTGGAAGACTAGAGGTGACGATGATCCGGCCGCCCAAGGTCGTCAAGGAGGTTCCTGCAAATATTGACTGGAACGATCCTAATCTTGTTGTCAAAGATGATAGTGGCCAAGTGCTACCAAAAGGCATGTCCGAACTGCTGTTGAGAATAAAATCTATCGAGTGGGAAATAAATAAGTTAGAGACAGGCATCACTGAAGTAGTTTTTAAGCTCGGAGCATCTCAAAAATGGAAGTCCGCATGGGCTGAATCCAATGTAGAATATGTTAGAGACTGGGTGCATGAGTGGAGAGGTAAGCCCCTTCCTGATTTCAAGCTGACAGACATCGATGGTGAAGTGGTTGATAACAGTATTGGAAAAGGGAAAATCCTTGTTTTTAATTTTTGGAATTCCGGTTGCGGTCGATGCATCAAAGAAATGGAGCAACTAAATTTAATTGTGGAGGCATTCTACGACGAGGAGGTTGTGTTTCTAGCTCCCAACTATGAATTAGCAGGCTCCACAGGAATCTTTCTTGAAAGGCAAAGATTCAACTACAGGGTATTGACCAACGCACAGGGTTTTATGGACGATTTGCAGCTTGACTACCAACCTACGCATATGATTGTAGATCAAGAAGGGACCATCTTAGACATCAATGTTGGAAGTGTCAGTAATATCGGTGAAGAGATTGGCAAAAGATTGAGCTATCTACTTACCAGCAATACCGCAGAATAATTTCTTAGAAGTCCTCAAAGTCCCCTTCTTCAAAATCACCTCTAGATCTACGTTCTCGTTGCTTTTTCTGATTAAGTCGATAGGTAAATGACAACTGTGTAGTTCTAGACCTCCGCTGAAATTCGCTATTCTCATAGAATCCTGGATTGAAGGTTTCTCCTCGGTATTTTCTACTATTCAGTAGATCGCGGACACTGAGCGAGAGCGTTCCATTCTTTTTCATCACATCTCTCGAAAAGCCGAGGTCTATGGAAGTGATTGAAAATCTTTTGCCTTGTACTGTATTTCTTGGTGCACGATAGCTAATGTTGATCTGTGCATCAAAAAGCTTATTCAATTTTATGTTGTTGCTCAACCTAGATGTAAGCGTAGTGGCGGTTGCAGAATTGAAAACGGTCACATCATTCTCAAAAGAAACTTGCCCACCAGGTGTAAAGGATCTAAAGAAATTGACATTTCCGCTTACTCGATACCACTTCGCGAAATCCTTCGACGCATTCATCTCAATTCCGTAGGCATCTTCTTTTGATACGTTGTAGGGACGTGTGGTTGTAATACCGTCGGTGGTAGACCTCAACCGCTGTGTTATCCCCTCTGAATACCTGTAGTATACGCCAGCATAGAAGGAAGAGCTTCTGTTGTTAAATAAGTAACCTGTCTCATAGGAATCTGTGAAAACTGGTTGCAGCAATGGGTTTCCCACAAACAGATTTCGGCTGTCAGATATTGACGTAAATGGATTTAGAAATCGACCTCTAGGTCTTCTAATTCTTCGACTATAACTTGTTTGCAAGGAATGCTTCTCACTAAGCTGGTACGTCAGAAAGGTACTTGGAAAGAAATTATGGTACTTCTGCACGTTGCGGTCACTTTGTGTTTTCTGGAAAGTTGTGAGATTGGTATCCTCATACCGTAGGCCTACCTGCCAGGATAGTTTATTGATCTTATTGCTGATGATACCATAAACTGCAAACACCTTTTCCTCATATTCAAAATCATTGGATATATCCGTGTCAATTTGATAAACACCGTTGGCATCCTGCTCTTCAACCAAGTAATCATTCCCAACTAACCTGTCGGTGTATCTAAATCCGCCTTCGATCTTTCCATCTTTACCAAGTGGATGCACATAGTCTGACTGTAGCATCAGTCGCTCCTCAATTTCATCGTTGCCGGAGCGCTGATATAGAAATGGGACTTGGTCAGCCAAAGTCAGTCCGGTAGATTCCACTAAGTCAGATCCCTCGACTTCATTGTTGTTCTGATACTGGAAGTCTGCAGTTAATTTTTGACCTTTCTTCTTGAAGTTTCTGGTATAGTTGATAGAATATTCTAGGTTCTCATCATCTTCCAATTCATCGTCAAATCTTTGCGTAACTGAATCAAGGTTTGCATCCACATAGTGATCAAAGTATTGGATGGTTGTCTCGTTATCTTCGTCAGAAAAGCGGTAGAGAAAGGCAAGTGTTATGGTGTTCAATTCATTCAAATAAAAATCAGCTCCAAAACGCGTACTATAATTGAGGCCGCCCCTGCTCATGTCTCTTGTTCGGTCAGTGGTTTGCGTGATCGGGTCTCCAAATTCCTGATATGCATCCCCAGAACCTGGGTTTTTTCTGTAGTTCACACCCACATTGGTGAAAAAGTTAACCCAATCTCTTCTGACATTTAGATTGATTGATCCACCGTGATTGGCAGGGACTCCCGTATTTAATTGAAAACTACCATTTACGCCCTTGGCCTTCTCTTTCTTAAGAATTATGTTAATGATTCCTGCTAGCCCTTCAGCATCGTATCTAGCAGATGGGTTCGTAATTACCTCCACACGTTCAACTAGATTTCCGTTGAGTTGTCTTAGGCCATCATTGCTTGACAAACCCACCAGACCAGAAGGTTTCCCGTCAATTAAAATTCTAACGTTTTCACTTCCTCTAAGACTCACATTACCCTCGACGTCCACCTGAACAGAAGGAAGGTTATCGAGAATATCAGTTGCACTTCCTCCCAGATTACTTAGATCTTTTCCAATGTTGAACACTTTCTTATCAAGTGTCAATTCCATCTGAGTTCGCTCGGCTTCTACCACAACCTCATCAAGCAGTCTTTGATCTTGCTGCACCTCAATTTCTCCCGCAGCAAAAGTTCGATTACCACCACCCAGATTCACACCTGATAGCGTAACATCTTGGTACCCCATGAATTGTATGCTTAGATAAAATCTGCCAGGGCCAGATTCTATGTTGAAATATCCTTTTTCATCAGAAATACCGCCTGTAACTAATGTGGAATCCGCAGCCTTGAAAACACTGACTGTCGCAAATTCAACTGGAGCATTTGAAACTGATTCGATTAATTTTCCGGAAATGGAAAAAGATGGTTTTTCACCATCCTTATTCCATTGCCCTTCCTGCCCTTTAGTCGAAAAGAACATGATTAACAAAACGAGTAAAAAAGTCGACCTTGTAGACATTAGTGCAATATTATGAGTAGATTCTGAGTAGAATTTGAAGTATTTTGATTTGTTCAGTTTCTGAAACTGATTTTGATAGTGTGTTGTTCTTCTTTTTGTAAATATTCTAGTTTGAAGGAATAGAGATCGCAGATTTTTTTGACAATTGCCAATCCCAATCCAAGAGAGCTAGATGATTGATTCGACTTCTTAAACCGCTGAAACAATTCACCTGGTTGTACATTCAAATCTGTTCCGGAGTTGGACACTTCTAGCAACTCTCCTTTTAATGAGATATTGATCTTGCCAGTTTCCCAATTATGACGAACAGCATTGTTTAGCAAGTTTGTAAGAAGCAATCCGCAAAGAACTTCATCCATCTCGATGATTATGTCTTCTTCAATATCTTTCGTTAGTACTATCGATTTTAAATCAATCAGTTCTCTAAACTCCTCAAGCATTTCCGAAATTGTTGAAGATAGGTTCAATGACGAAATTTTATCAAATTCCTTATTTTCAATTTTCGTCAAGATTGACAAAGACGTGCTGAGGTTTTTGAGTCTCTGTAACGTGCTTTGAGCTGAGCTAATTTGAGTGATCTGTCCTTCATTCAATTTTCCAGCATCTAGCAACACGTCCAGTTTTCCCTGAATAATGGCGATAGGAGTTTGAAGTTCGTGAGATGCATTTTCTGAAAACTCCTTAAGCGATTGGTAATCTGACCTGACCTTGGCGGTCATTTCCTCAAGGAATAAGTTCAACCGCTTGAACTCTTTTATACCAGATTTTGGAAAGTTTACCTCTTGATCTGGCTCCGTCAAGGAAAATTTTCTTATTGCTAGCAGGGTGCTGTTAAAAGGCTTAAGAATGAAATAGGAAGATATAAATCCTATAACCATAACAGCTCCAAGCAAAATGAGGTACATCGTTACCAGAGATTCCACGAGTCCATCCTTAATATCATCGGGTTCTATGATTACATCGTACAGCGAAATAAAGTAGCTTCTGCCAGAAACATTCCTGATGGCTTCCAGCTTTAAGTGCGGCTCAATTCTTTGTAGCTGCGTATGCATCACTAGTGTGTCAGAAAATGATGTTGTCTCTTCTTTTGTCTTGTTTAGAGGCACAATCATAAGCTTGTTCATTTTGATCGTGTCTAGAGGTTTCCGCCTTTCTATCATTCCGATCACCCGATTTAACCTTTCATTCAGAAAATGCTGTTGTTCACTATTTACCTCCCGCATCATTATTCTGAAACTGATCACTCCTCCCACCAAAAAGACAATCAAAGAGACTAGGACAAACAAAATCGTGACGCGAATAATCAGATTCATATATCATTCATCTTATAGCCAACACCATATACGGTCTTTAGGTAATCATTTCCCCCTGCGCTGGCGATTTTCTTTCGCAGATTCTTAATATGCTGATATACAAAATCAAAAGAGTCTGCCGTGTCCATGTAGTCTCCCCAAAGGTGCTCAGCAATTGCTTGCTTTGTCAAGAGTCGTTTCTGGTTCACGAAAAAGTAATGCAGCAGTTCAAATTCCTTCTTAGTTAGATCTAAGATTTCACCTTCCACACTCGCTTCGTGTGTCTCCAAATTCAGTTGGATTTCATGAAAAATCAAGAGATTCTGTCCTTTCTGGAGCCTCCTTCTAAAAACTGCTTTGGTCCGTGCATTCAACTCTGCTAAGTGAAACGGTTTTGGCAGGTAGTCGTCGGCACCCAGATCCAATCCCTTCAATTCATCATCCAAAGCATTTTTTGCCGATACGATGATGACTCCGATTTCTGGCTGATTCTTTTTCACCGTCTCCAGAATTGAAAGGCCGTTCCCATCAGGTAACATAATATCCAGAACGAGAATGTCATACTGATACAAATGCAGTTTTTCGGATGCCGACTGAAAGGTGCTGGCATACTCACAAATGCTACCATCCTCCTGGAAATAGTTTTGGATACTACTGGCAAGTTCAATTTGGTCCTCTACGAGCAGAAGTTTCATAGCGCAAGGTTAGAAAAGGAATTTGAAGGAATTTTGAATCGCTCAAAGGACATTTACTTCTCGCTCCAGCTCAATCCCAAATTTTCCGTCGATTGACTTTTTTATATCATTCGACAATCGAAACAAGTCCTTTCCTCGTCCCATTCCGTGATTTACAAGTACCAAGGCTTGCTGGTCATGGACACCAATATCACCTTCTCGATATCCTTTCCAACCAGCATTTTCAATAAGCCAGGCAGCAGGTACCTTTACTTCACTATCTCCAACGGGAAAACCTTTTATATCCGGAAACTGCGCTTCTAGTGCCTCAAAGTGCAGTTTTTCAACGATAGGATTTTTAAAAAAACTACCTGCATTCCCGACATCAAACGGATCTGGAAGTTTGGATTGGCGAATATTAATGACCGCCTGACTAATGGCTTTCAATGAGAGCTCAACGCCCATCTCCTCAAGCGTTCCTTCAATAGCTCCATAAGAGGTATTAAATACTGGTTTCTTGGAAAGGAGAAAGAACACCTTCGTGATCACAAATTGATCTTTCAAGTCGCCTTTGAAAATACTGAAGCGGTAGTCGAAGTGACAATCTTCCTTAAAAAAAGTGACGGTTTTGCCAGATTTGATTTCGTAGGCTTCCAGAGAATGAAAAACCTCCTTCAACTCCACTCCGTAGGCACCGATGTTCTGCATGGGGGCAGCTCCGACAGTGCCAGGAATGAGAGACAGATTCTCAACTCCACCATATCCCCTTTCTACCGACCACAACACGAACTGATGCCAATTTTCTCCTGAGCCAACAGAGATAAGCACATCTTCCGCCGACTCCTTCTGGACAGCAATCCCTCTGATTTCATTTTTCGCTACAATTCCGGTAAATCCGTGGGTAAACAAGATATTCGATCCACCGCCTAGGACCATCTTCTTTTGACTCCTAAATCTGCCAGTCTGATAAATTTCATCCAGATCATCAATCGAATCTACGATAGCCAAGAAGCCTGCATTTACATCCAATCCGAAGGTATTGTATGGCTTTAGAGATACGTTCTGCTGTACTACCAAGATTTCCTTTTAAGCAAAGAAACTAAACAGTGCGCTAATTAGTAGACGAGCACTGCAAATTTCCAGCTTCCAGATCAATACTTATTTTATGTGTCTGCTCAACCAAAGACTCAGATCTTCCCACAAGTCTGCGTTGGCAGATCTGAAAAAGCCAAAATGTCCGATTGATTTTTTTCCAAACTCATCTGGATACCAGTGATAGTGTTCTTTTTGGGTACTTCCATACTGTTCAGCTAGTCTTTCTACAGCAGCCCTTGGTGCAAAAAGTTTATCGTCGGAAAAACTGACGAAACGTAGTGGTATTTGAACTTCCTTAAATTGTTTTTCACGTGCCGGACAGTCTTGAAGCACACCGTTCCTATGTCTTCCCCATTGTGCCCATTCTTTAGCAACGTATTTGGGCAGTTTTTGCTTTCCTCCGTAGGTCCATGCTGGCAAACTCCCAGTAAGTGTGGTGGTGGCCGGGAGCATTAGATTCCAGAACAGTTTAATGGATAATTTGTATGTACCTGACCAATAGCTACTCGAAGCGGTCTGGCTGGCAACAAAATAAGCTGCACTAACTAAATCTTTGTTCTTTGCCAATGGGAATATCTGGCCAGCGATACTATGTCCTACGAGTGTAAGATTATTTTTCCCAGCCTTCGCTGCGGCCCAATCAATAACGGCCGTGAGGTCTTGCTCACCCCAACTACTTAGGGATGTTGACCTGCTCTCCTTTTTTATCCTCGACTCTCCTATTCCTCGGTAATCAAAAGTTACCACTTGAAAATTATTGTCAACCAGGTAGTTGGAGAATTTGCTGTAAAAGCCACGGTCTGTTCCCACAGCGGAAGAAATAATTACCAATGGCGAGTGATCGTAACCGAAATGTGTTGCAGAAATTTTTGTTCCGTCTTCACAGGTTACTAGAAAATCATATTGCATGTCAGAGTTCTGTTTTTATTAACTGAATACTGACACGACGATCACAGAAGCAAGTTGTCTTTTTTGGTAGACAAAAGGTAAGCACTACATATTTTCATAAACCACTTTACCGCCGACCATCGTCCAGAGCACGTTTGTATTCAGAATATCATCTTCTTCTATGGTCATGATATCGCGGTCCAGAATTGTTAGATCGGCCCACTTTCCTACTTCAATACTTCCTGTTTTGTTTTCCTGAAACGCCCCAAAAGCAGCATCCAGCGTATAAGATCTAAGTGCTTGTTCTCTAGTCATTTTTTGAAGCGGTTCAAATCCGCCTTCAGGTGTACCTTTTAAAGTTCTCCTGCTTACAGAAGCATAAAAGCTTGGGAACGGATTAATTGGCTCCACTGGTGCGTCGGTACCATTCACAATCTTAGCTCCTGATTGCAAAAGATCTTGCCACATGTAAGCACCCCAGTCAATACGCTCTCTTCCAAGTCGATCGATGGCCCACGGTCTATCAGAAGACATGTGAATAGCTTGCATCGCTGGAATCACACCCATTTCACTAAACCTTGGAATGTCATCAGGATGAAAGTGTTGTGCATGCTCAATTCTGAATCTTGGTTCCTTCGGAGCACTCTCTGGATACAAATTGAAGGTCCGCTCATAGATATCTAGCACCTCTCTATTTGCACGATCTCCGATCGCATGGATACACACCTGGAATCCAGCTTTGTACGCTCGCGCTGTAATTTCTTCGATCTCGTCCATTGGCATCACGTTGTGACCATGTACACCCGGCGCATCTTCATACTCTTCTAAGAGCCATGCACCTCTAGAACCCAAAGCCCCATCTGCATACAGTTTCACTGATCTGACGGTTAATTGACCATTGTACAAATTTTCTTCGATCCCCTTCCCAAAGTAATCCTTCAGTAGTTCATCATCTCTCCCGTTTAGCATTACATACAACCTAAGGTTCAATTCGTTTTTCTCAGCAAATTCCTTGTAGAGGTTAATGTGATCAGCTCCAGATCCAGCATTGTGAAATCCGACGATTCCATTTTTGTAACATTCTTGAAGTGCAAGACTCAATGCTTTTCGATCAGTTTCAATGCTGTTTTCAGGAATGACTGACCCTACGATTCCTTGAGCTGTTTCGTTAAACAAACCCGTCGGTTGATTGTTGAGTCCCATAAATATTTCTCCACCATCTGGTTGAGCGGTTTGTCCATCAACTGAGGCAAGCTCCATTGCTTTGGCGTTTCCTAAAGCTGCATGTCCACTGGCGTGTCGCAACCAAACGGGATGATTTGGGACACGTTCGCTTAGGATGTCATGCGTTGGAAATCCTTTCATCATTCCTTCAGGCTGTTCGTTCCACTTATCTTGATGCCATCCTCTTCCAACAATCCACTGTCCTTCTGGTGTATTTTTTGCTCTCTCTTCGACAAGGGCAACAACTTCGTCATAACTTTTCGCGCCGCTTACATCAACATTCAAGAGGTTATATCCAACACCCATAAGGTGTGCGTGGCCCTCAATTAACCCAGGTATAAGTGTTTTCCCTTCCATGTCGATAATCTTAGATTCCTCTCCTGCATATGACATTGCTCCCGAGGTGCTTCCCACATACATGATCGTATCTGCCTTAATCGCGACAGCTTCTGTGGAGATTTCTCCGCTTACCGTGTAAATAGGACCATTATGCAAGATGTAGTCGGCGGATATTTGCGATTCATTATTCGGCCCTGAGCAGGCAAAAGCCAGAAGTAGCACTGTGAGATTACCGATTGAAATTTTCATTGAATTAGAAGTAAGGTTAAGATTCGTTTTCACGCACAATTTAAGATCATTTTTAATAACTTTGCGCTCCGTTCAAAAAATGGACGGTCCCACTGTGTGGGGATATGTTTAACGAAATGCCTGGAGTGGACGACTCGAAGCCCTGGGTGTAATGAAGAGTCACAAAAATTATGGCAAAGAAAGAAGAAGCGCCAGAGACAGAAAAAGAAGTAAAGTCAAAAGCAAAGGCTACCGAAGAAAAACCAAAAGCGGCAGCAAAAAAACCAGCGGCAAAGAAAACTACAACCACTAAGAAAACTACTGCAAAAAAGGAGGAAGCTACTAGCAAGAAACCTGCAGCTAAAAAGGCAGCAGCTAAGAAAAAAGAAGCTAAACCTGAAAAGGAAGCTAAAGAGAAGGTTGAAGAAGTAAAAGCAGAAGAGCCTAAAGCTGAGGAACTCGTAAAGGAAACAAAAGAAGAGGCGAAGGTGGAAAAAGCGGCAAAAGAGGCTCCAGCCGAAAAAGTCAAAGCTGAGGATAAGCCCAAAGCTGCTCCCAAAAAGGCCAAGCCAGTTGAACAGGATCCAAACGATGGGTTTGAGGATGATGGTTTCGATGACACGTATTCCGATTCAGAAAGGAAGGCGATGGAGAAACTCTACACTGAGACGCTTACTGAAATCAACGAAAAAGAATTAATAGAAGGCACGATAGTAGGGATTACGGACAGAGAGGTGATCGTTAATATCGGTTTTAAATCAGATGGGCTTGTTTCCCTTTCTGAATTTAGAGACCAGCCTGATTTGAAAACTGGCGATACCGTTCAGGTTTATATTGAGGAGCAAGAGAATGCAAATGGGCAACTTGTTCTTTCAAGAAGAAAAGCCAAAATTGTTAATGCTTGGGAATCTATCCAGAGAGCTCTAGATCAAGATGAAGTGATCGAAGGATTTGTGAAGAGAAGAACTAAGGGTGGATTGATCGTTGACGTTTACGGTGTGGAAGCATTCCTTCCAGGTTCGCAGATCGACGTTAAGCCAATTCGAGACTTTGACGTGTTTGTAGGAAAAGCGATGGAAGTGAAAGTTGTGAAAATCAACTACACAAATGACAACGTTGTTGTTTCACACAAAGTACTTATTGAGAAGGATCTTGAGCAGCAAAAAGCTGCAATTCTTAACAACCTTGAAAAAGGTCAGGTGCTAGAAGGTGTAATCAAAAACATGACCAACTTCGGAGTCTTTATTGACCTTGGAGGTGTAGATGGTCTTCTTCACATTACAGATATTAGCTGGGGTAGAATCAATCACCCAGAAGAAGTTCTTAAGCTTGATGAGAAAGTGAATGTTGCTGTGCTCGACTTTGATGACAACAAACAGCGAATTTCTCTTGGTATGAAGCAGCTTACAGATCACCCTTGGGATTCATTGGATACCGCAATCGATGTCGGATCCAACGTCAAGGGTAGAATTGTAAATGTTGCTGACTACGGAGCATTCTTGGAAATTATACCAGGAGTAGAAGGGCTCATTCACGTTTCAGAGATGTCGTGGTCTCAGCACTTAAGAAATCCTTCTGATTTCATCAATGTTGGTGACGAAATCGAAGCTGTTGTTCTTACAATCGACAGAGAAGAGCGTAAAATGTCAGTGGGTATTAAGCAGCTTACTGAAGACCCTTGGACGAAACAAGATGTATTGACGAAATACGCTGTTGGAACAGATCATAAGGGCACCGTCAGAAATCTTACAAACTTTGGATTGTTCATTGAGCTTGAAGAAGGAATCGACGGACTGGTTCACGTTTCAGATCTTTCCTGGACGAAAAAGGTGAAGCATCCATCAGAATATGTAAAGGTGAATGAGGAGTTAGAGGTGAAAGTGATGGAACTTGATGTTGAAAACAGAAGGCTAGCACTTAGCCACAAACACCTGGAGGAGAATCCATGGGATACTTTCGAGACTGTTTTCACAAAAGGATCGGTACATAAATGTACAATCACTGCATTGAATGACAAATTCGCTGTCTTGGAACTTCCTTACGGACTGGAAGGACAAGCAATGTTGAAAAATCTAGCTAAGGAAGATGGTACCAACGCTGCTGAAGGTGAAACGCTCGAATTCAAAGTTCTAGAATTTTCTAAGGATGAAAAGAGAATCCTATTGTCACACAGTTCTGTATGGAACAAAGAAGCTGAGCAGCCAAAAGCGAAGAAGGCTCCTTCTACTTCTGGCAAAAAAGGAAATACGTTGGACAAGATCAATCAGGAAGTTGAGAAGTCAACGCTTGGTGATCTCAGCGCTCTGAGTGCTTTGAAAAACAAGATGGAAGGTGGAGCTGAGGTGAAAGAAGAGAAGCCAAAAGCAAAAAAGGCTGCTCCAAAAGCAAAGAAAGCTTCGAAAGAGGAAGAAAAAGACGAGGAGAAAAAGTAATCTTATACTACAGAGTGAGCAGGTTACTCTCGAAGTAGCCTGCTTATTTTTGATAATTTTGCAAAGATGGCGCTATGGCCGAGCGGCTAGGCAGAGGTCTGCAAAACCTTTTACAGCGGTTCGAATCCGCTTAGCGCCTCAAAAATGAGCCTGGCAAATGCCAGGCTTTTTTTATGCACTTAGTCAAAATACCTATATTTTGATTAGTATTTTACCTGATTAATGCGAAAATAATATGCACTAGCATTGTTCCAACGATTCAAACAGCTATGGTCACAGTACTTTTCTCATTTGCATTGCTGGCTGCCTTCATTTTGATTGAAAGTAGCTGGATAGCTCCAAGGAGTAAAAAATTAGGGTGATACTTGCAGAGATGGTTTTCCGTTTACAATAGTGATCGGAAGACATTTCTGCATTTATTTTGAGCCCTGATGATTCGCGTAACCCTCATATCGTTTTTATTTTTTATCTCTCAGGCAGTTCTTGCGCAAAATTTTCTATCCTGGCAATTCAAGGATCGATACTTTTCAGCCTCTGTTGGCACTGGGACATCCACTTATTTCGGGGAATTAAATTTCAAAGACAAAATCAGCGATGATCTAGCACAGGTGAGTCTTGGTATTGAGGCAAGGCTCCTGAGTCGAATTGGAGCAAGAATAGAAGCCACCTACTTTTCCATCAATGGCAACGACAACCAAGCCTCCGACAGCAGCTTCCAACGACAAAGAAATCTAAGCTTTAACTCTCGAAACTTCCATTTACAGTTGCATGGAGTCTATTATTTGAAGAAATACAAGGGAGACTACCATAGCCGATGGACAACAGATCCTTATTTGTTCACTGGCGGGGGTTATCTCTTTTACAATCCGAC
>JBDWQX010000237.1:0-3245 GCA_039986395.1 Cyclobacteriaceae bacterium | reverse complement strand
TTAATAGCTGGGAAGAAGATTTTGTGGATTTGAATCGCGGAGACTATTTTGCTGTGAAAAATGGAACTACTATCACTGCATACTTAAGGCCAGGAATCTCTTTATTTATGGGTCCAGTTTATTTACACTATGAACAGTTCTTGAAAAATCGCGAAGATGTAAAAAATGCCTTTGGCTTGGGTATAGCTTTTTAATTGATGAGATTCATCGCTCGTCTTTGTGATCTCAAATCATATCTCTTAAGATTGAATGATTGCGGTAGCTTAGTTGATTGCGCATTATATAACATCACTGAACCTGTAATCCGTTTCTTATTTTACATTCCCATTATGCTCCACTCTGAATCATGCCCCCGTTATGTCTATTTCAAATATACTCGTTTTGGCTTCCTTTCCGAAATGAATGCTGTTGTCAACATTGGGAGAGGGACTAGCCACTCAAAAATCCATCAACTCCTTCTGACTAACCTTCAATGTTTGAGCTAACCGAGCAATGGTGCTAATCGTGGTGTTGATCTTACCTATCTCAATTCTGGCAACCGAACTGAAAGCGATATCAGCCTTATTGGCCAGTTCCTCCTGTGTCATTCCTTGTTGAAGTCTAATCCGTTTAAGATTAGCACCAAAAGCTTTCATAACATCTTCGTCTCTTACTCTATGCACTTCTCCAAAAGTGCCTGTTTGACCAATTGTATATTATAGCAACTATGCTATAATCAAAAATAGTTTCTATCTTGCCAACTTTCAAAATGAGCATTATGACACTAGAAGTTTCTAGTCACCACATAATTGAACTCATTAAAGAAGATATTAAGCTTAACCATCTGATTTTTGGATTGCAAGACCTTGGACTAGAGTGCCAAGGAGATTTGCTAAACCTAAGCTTAGTCATTTTCAAAATTTGTAAAATAGATATTGATGAGGACTACAGAACAATCGAGAAGTACTACGTTGCTATCAACGATCTCAGAAAACACCCAATTGAAAAGGTGTCCGACAGGTTAGATGAGTTTTCAAACGATCTTTTGAAACAATTAATTGGAGAGTGAAATGGGAAGGTAGCCTCAGTCAAAAATCCACCAAATTTTTCAGGCTGACATCCAGTCCTTTGGCAATCTGAAACAGCATGCTTGCCGATACATTAACCTCAGCGCGCTCAATTCTGCCAATCTGTTCATCATGATTATTGATCCTTGCGGCCAGCTGCAGCTGAGTCAACCCCTTTTCCTTGCGAATCTCTTTGATTCGCTCACCCAGAGCACTTAGAAATTCTTGCTCCCGCACTTTCATGCAGGAAAATTCAGTGAAGATCCAGCTTTAAAAAACGACAAACTTGTGGTATATCATCTCTCGGAGATCATAAACAACATCTTACGTTATCAATAATCTTTCATTTTCCCTATTTTGTCCGAAATGATTTTGATGAATAAGATTCTGTGGACAATACATATCAAGAGCTCCTCTACGAATTAGAGCGAAGCTTACATGAAATTGAAAATGCCACTACTTCTAAAATTGAAAAATGCTCCAAAAAACTCAGCCACTGTCAACTGTTAATCAGGCAACTCCGAGACGCCTACCTAAGTAAATTATCAAATGATAAGATCGGAGATGTCGATTTCTTCAAAGTGATCAAGCCGAAGTTTAGCTCAGAACTTCAATTTCAAACCCTACTCTTCAATTATTACAAATCAAATCCGAGGGGAAGTCTAAAACTGAAGAAGCAGTATCTAAATGAGTGCCTCGAAAGAGAATCACAATTCATCTCACTTCATAGCGAGTTCTACCAATACACGTTGATTGGAGAGACACACTTGGATCACATTTACTTTGAGCGAATAGACTATGATCTCAGGATTCATAGCGGGTTAGAATTTCCAACTGATTTGGCATTCAGTTCTCCAGCAGATTTAACACTATCAAAGCTTGAGTCAAGTCAAAGATTTATTCAGTTTTTGAAGAATGAACTGCACGCTCTTAAAAACCCCACCTTGGATCCATCTTGGGAATTCACGAGAAACTTGAATTGGAATGGAAGCAAGACTGATCTCATCGAGTTGGTCTATGCCCTCACAGCAGCAAAGGCCATTGATGCAGAACTCAAGGACACAATTCAGCTCTTGGAGAAGATATTCAATGTTGATCTTGGGAATTTCTACCGCACTTATACCGATATCAAGCTCAAAAGGAATCCTGCCTCATTCCTTGATGAATTGAAAACCAACCTGTTAGAAAAGATCAGAAAAGAAAATGGCTAAAAATATTTCCCAAGTTGGGGTCATCTTGTGAATAAAACTTACCAATCAAAAGCAGTTTTGATCATTGAAAAACAAACAAAATCAAACTATGCCAGCAGCAATTATTACTACCGATGAGCTTCGAGAATTCAAAGTAGAATTACTAGAAGAGATTCGAACAATTCTTTCAGAAAGTGAGCCCGTACCTAACAAGTGGTTGAGATCTGCTGAAGTCAGAAAGCTACTAAAAATCTCCCCAGGGACTCTTCAAAACCTAAGGGTGAATGGAACGCTACCATACACCAAAGTTGGAGGAGTCATTTTCTACGACTACCAGGACATTCTAAATGTCTTTGAGGAAAACAAGAGACACTGATCTAGCTACGATAAAAAGGATGAACTACATCCGGCATATGAATGCCTGGTACAGTAAGGTTTATGAAGACAAAAGAATGAAATCTACTCACATTGCTTTGTACACGGCTCTGTTCCAATTTTGGAACCTTAGTCGTTTCGAGAATCCTGTCACTGTCTTCCGTTCCGAATTAATGTGCCTTTCCAAGATTGGGTCTGCCAATACTTATACCAAGTGCCTCAAAGAGCTTGACAAGTGGGGTTACATTCAGTACTTACCCTCTCACAATCCAATGCGAGGCAGCAGAGTTCACTTGTACAATTTCGATAAAAGTGATGATAAGACTACTGATAAAAGTTCTGTAACAGTCGTGCGACCATATATAAAACAGAATAAACAAATAAAACAGGTAAATAGTGATATCAATCAAATTAAGAATTTTGACGAACCACTTTAGTAGTCGATTCCCTCTTCGAAGGGTGGTGCGGTTGGCAGCGTACCGGCAGGGGGATGTGACTAGGTGATATGAACAGTAGAACCATTACTTATGAATCTAATACATTCCCATTCCATGAATGCGTTTGCGTATTGGAAAGAGCAGGTAAAAAAATCTATGGCAAGCACTTCAAGATTTTAGAAGAAGATTATCAAGTC
>JBDWQX010000236.1:0-20095 GCA_039986395.1 Cyclobacteriaceae bacterium | reverse complement strand
CACATTTTTATCAATGGACTTAAGACCGAAGGTCTATATGATGAGGTTTGGCAAGCAGGCGCAATGCTTCTGCCTGTACAATCAGTTGGAGTGATGGGAGATGAACGAACATATGAGAACGTCGTTGCCCTGCGCGCAGTTGCTAGCCTGGATGGAATGACTGCCGATTGGGTCCATTTACCCTACGATTTTCTGGGAAAAATGTCGAATCAAATCATAAATAAGGTGAAGGGGGTGAACCGGGTCGTTTACGATATAAGCTCCAAACCACCAGCAACGATAGAATGGGAGTGAGCAATTGACAATCAATAATTAACAATTAATAGGAGAGTAGTGATTTACCGAAACAAGCATAATAATTCTCAATTGTCAATTCTTAATTCTAAATTTCACTTTAATTCTTAATTTTCAATTCTTAATTAGGAGTCCCAGCTGTGCGTATACTATCATTACTTATTTTCTTGTGTGTCTCTTCCTCTGCGTTTACTCAGTCCAATCAATCTGAATATCTGGAGGCAAAGCGTCAATTTGGAATGGAGAATTATCGCGATGCGATGGGCAGTTTCCAGAGTCTAACTGATGACCCAGTGTTTGGGGCTTATGCCTCGTTCTACTACGGCCTTTCAGCTTACTACCAACAGGTTCCTGTGGCTGCATTAAGCATGTGGAAACAGATTCTTCAAAAATATCCCAAATGGGACCGAATTGAAGAAGTTAATTTTTGGATTTCAAAACTTTCGTTTGAGAAAAAGCGCTACTTGGATGGAGTGAAGTATGCAGAGAAATTGCCGGTGGAGCTTAAAAAATCACTGTTGACAACTGCGAAAAACAACCTCGATCTGGGACAATTAGATCAATTGTATGAAGCTAATGAGGAAAACGAATTACTTGCTGCTTTATACTTCCAAGCCCTAACGAATCAACCGTATGAGGAACGAGACCATGAGAAGTTGCTTGCGGTATCTGAAAAATTCAACTTCGATGTGAAGGATTTTCTGTCAGATATGCCGAAGGTAGAAAAAGAAAAATATGGCGTAGCTCTGGTGCTTCCTTTCATGTTCGATTCCCTTCAAAATCCGCAGTCAGTCATACTGAATAGTATCATTTTTGATTTGTACCAAGGAATGATGTTGGCCAGGGATTCGCTGGAAAGCACAGGTACTTCGTTGGAACTCTTCCCGTATGACACTAGGAAATTAGGTTATAAAGCTGGACAGATAGTAAATGATGGACTTCTCGACTCTGCCGACCTGATCATTGGTCCTTTGTATTCAGAACCCAATGAAATAATTGGAGCATACTCAAAGCGCAAAGAGATTCCGATGATTAACCCACTTTCTTCCAACGGAGAGATTGTCGCCGACAACAGGCTTGCCTATCTTTTTAAGCCATCGTATGAGACACAAGGGAAAAAGGCTGGAGAATACGCTGCGAAGAAGTTTGTAAAAAACAAGCGTGCAATGATTTTCTTCGAGTCTGGGCGAGACCTGATTATTGCGGAGGCTTACAGAAAGGTTTTGGAAGAAGATAGTTTTGATATTGTGCTTTTTGATGAATTCGACAAAGACCAGGCACTTCAGCTTCAGGTAGATTTTACAGAGCAATACGAGAGTATTTTAGATACCTTAGGTCAGGAGGCAATTGATTCGATTACACTAATTCCCAATCGGTACGTTCGCACGAGAGTCAAAAAAGACACAATTACAGGTCGCCCAATTAGAAACTTAGACGGAGAGGATGAGCTTCAGTACTACGAGATGAGGTACACAATACCTCAAGATACAATTGGACATATTTTCGCTGCCACCACCAACAATTTGTTGGCCAATAATATCATCAGCCTTACCGATGTACGGGGAGATAGCATTGGTGTAATTGGGTATAGCGAATGGTTGGATTTTAAGCTGGTATCCTACAGCCAACTTGAGCGGCTAAACGTTTCACTGATCAACACTTCATATTTTAAGAAAGATCCGACTGAGGAAATTAGGGATAAAATTCGAAAAAAGTACTTCACCGAAGCTTCCGAATATCACCTGCTTGGTTTTGAACTGATCATGCAGGTTGGAAACATGTTCGCGGAGAATGGTAAATACTTTCAGAGGGGTCTTCTGGCCGGTAAATATCGGGATGGATGCCTGATGCAAGGGTTGTCCTTTGGCTCCTACAAAGACAATCAAGTAGTCCCGATTGTCACCATCCAGGATTTGAACATTGTAGTTCAAGAGAATTATCAGAATGAAGATTGAAGTAAGTAAGGCACTATTCGATCGTGCCAAGTACTACATACCTGGAGGAGTGAATTCCCCAGTACGTGCCTTTAAGGCTGTTGGAGGAGATCCACTCTTTATAACAAAAGCGAAAGGCGCTTACCTGTTCGATGAAGATGGAAATTCCTTCATTGATATGATCAATTCTTGGGGTCCCATGATTTTGGGGCATGCAAATCCCATCATTGAGGAGGCTGTTCTGAAAGCAGTTAAGGATTCGCCATCGTTCGGTGCACCATCTAGAAGAGAAGTGGAAGTAGCTGAATTGATCGTAGATATGGTTCCTTCCATTGAAAAAGTACGGATGGTAAACTCTGGAACTGAAGCCACAATGTCGGCGATCAGGTTGGCTAGAGGATTCACCAAGCGTGATAAAATCTTAAAATTCGAGGGCTGCTACCACGGTCACGGTGACTCTTTCCTAATAGCCGCCGGAAGTGGGGCTATTACAATGGGTACACCCGATAGCCCGGGAGTCACAGCAGGAACAGCAAAAGATACGCTGCTCGCACCCTTCAATGATTTGGAAAAAGTCAATGAGGTTGTTGCTACAAATCAAGATGAAATCGCAGCGATCATCTTAGAACCTGTTGCGGGAAATATGGGATGCGTATTGCCAGCTGAGGGTTTCTTGCATGGGCTTAGAAGGACGTGTGATGAGAATGGAATTCTTTTGATCTTTGATGAAGTAATGACGGGATTTAGGTTGGCAAAAGGTGGTGCGCAGGAAGTTTTCGGTGTTCAACCTGACCTGACAACCTTAGGGAAGATCATAGGTGGAGGAATGCCAGTAGGGGCATATGGTGGGAAGAAGGAAGTGATGGATTTTGTCTCTCCAGAAGGGCCTGTCTATCAGGCTGGTACTCTATCTGGAAATCCTGTAGCAATGGCAGCTGGACTTGCTCAGCTTGATCACCTGAACTCAAATCCAGGGATTTATTCCCAACTGGATTTGACCACTAAAAAAATTGTCGAAAGATATAAAGACGCCACAGCCAAGAAAGGGCTGAATTTAAGCATCAATCAGATTGGGAGCATGTTTAGTTTGTTTTTCACTGATGCGAATGTTACGGATTTTGAGGCAGCCAAGAGCTGTGATACCGAGAGATTCGGCAAGTACTTTCGACACATGCTGGAGAGCGGTATTTACCTGGCCCCTTCACAGTTCGAAACACTCTTTGTTTCAACTGAAATTGGCGATGGGGAAGTAGAAAAAATAGGAGAGGCTTTTGAGGCTTTTCTAGCCTGAAAAATAGGTAATTCGTTAGTCCCGAAATTCTTCATCCTCTGAAAAATCTGGAATGATTTCAAGCTCTTCAGTAGTCTCACTTTCTGCCTTCTTGCTATACTTCCACATGTCGCCATAAATGGACTCGTAAAATATTTCAAATCTGATTTTGCCAGAATGCTCGTGGAATATTTGTGCTAGCTGAAGATTATCTGAAAGTCCAAGCACTCGAACTACATCACCAGCTCTTACTATGTTTTGACTAATATTCGAATTTGAGATGTATGTCGGAATGGAATCTGACATTTTAAATTTTTTGAACAGCTTACCCCAGTTAGCCACTGGATTTTCCTCAAACGATACTCTCACATATTTTATGATCGCCGGCCCAACACCAGCATTACTCATGTAAATTTTGTAGTCTATGACTTGATCGTTTTCTTGCGAATGAGATTTGGATACCCCCAGTGATATCCTTGGCCAAACAGCTGCCTTTGCTTGCTCGTGCATCAAGGCGCGTTGCTCAGACATAATGCTTGTCTGTTTGATTGATACAACCAAAGCACAGATGCTTATCAATGCAATGGCGTATGCAATAATGTACTCTGGGTCTTTTAAATGATTCTTTTTATCTGAGTTTTCCATTTTTCTTCACGCAAATTAAGAGATGTTTCGAAAATTAGGAGATTATTCGTTGATCAAGTATGCGTGAAAAGCATCGTAAGAATTTGATATAGTCTGAAAATCCGACTGTTTGTTTTTCCAAACGTTGCTCTTCGATCCGTAGTCTGGAAGTTCTTCAAATGCCTTTTCCAAGACATTGATGAATTTAACAGGATGAGCAGTTTCGAGAAAAATACCAGTCTCATTGTTCCTCATTTCTCCTTTGAGTGCTTGATACCCAATTGCTCCGTGTGGATCAAGGACATAACCGTTCATCTTCTTGCAATCTCTCATCGTTGCCAGAATTTCAGCATCCAGCAAGCTAAATCCTGAAATTAGCAATCGCATGTTTTCTACGTTCCCTTCAAAATATTCTAGCATCCTGGTAAAGTTGCTTGGCGCACCCACATCCATTGCGTTGGCATAAGTTTCAATGGAAGGTTTCGGTTGATAAACGCCTGTTGCCAGATAATCGGGTACGACTTTGTTTGTGTTACTTGCCGCGATGAAACGCGAAACAGGGAGTCCCATCTTTTTCGCGAAGAGTCCTGCACTAAGATTGCCGTAGTTACCTGACGGTACGGAAACTACCACTTTTTCCCAGCTCACGAGTTGTTGAAAGGCAAAAAAGTAGTAAAACGTCTGAGGAATCAACCTGGCTATGTTGATTGAATTTGCAGAGGAGAGTGACAACTTCTTGTTTAAATCCTGATCTAAAAATGCGGTTTTCACCAACTTCTGACAATCATCGAAAGTACCATCCACTTCCAGTGCTCGAATATTACCTCCCCACGTCGTTAGCTGTTTTTTTTGAAGCTCACTCACTTTTCCTTTTGGATATAGAATGGTGACATTGATGCCCCCAATTCCATGAAACCCAGCTGCAACTGCGCCACCTGTGTCACCGGATGTGGCCACCAAGATATGTATGACCTCACCACTTTTGTAAATAAAATGGCGCATGCATCTGGAGAGAAAACGAGCACCTAGATCCTTAAATGCCCAAGTCGGGCCATGAAAGAGCTCAAGTGCGCAAATCCCATTTTCGACCTCAACAAGGGGGAACTCAAAGTTGACCGTTTCTTCGATTATTTTTTTTAAATCCTCTTTGGGTATTTCATCTCCAATGAAGTTTTTGGCGATCTCCAGGGCTACTTCTTCTTTGGACTTTGATCTAAGATTTGCAATGAAGCTCGATTGCAGTGCAGGTATTTTCTCTGGATAGTACAACCCATTATCGGAAGGAAGGCTGTTAAATATCGCATCCCTGAATGAGACCTTATGTGATGAATTATTGGTACTATAGAATTTCACAGAACACAGGCTCCTTTCGAGCTGATTGGTGAGATGAAACTCATAACCTTGATGCCACTTTTCTCATAGATCTGATGGCAGGCCTCTTTTATTTTTTGCGCGCTTTGAGAATTGTTCGTTAGTGCAAAGGTCGCAGGCCCTGATCCTGAAATATTAAATCCGATTGCACCATTGCCTAGTGCCTTTTCTTTTACTTCGTCGTAATGTGGAATTAAAACTTTGCGGACTGGTTCTGCAACCGAATCATGCAGAGACCTGCCGATGCGATCAAAGTCATTGCTCATAAGTCCGCTAATCAGTCCTGCCATGTTTCCCCACTGTTGAATACCGTCAGAGAGGCTGATTTTTTGTGGAAGTATCTTTTTTGCGTATTCTGTTTTCACCTCCACTTGTGGGAAAATAATTACCACTTGCAGTTGGTGAGGAAAAGGGATAGAAAAAATATCCAAAGGATTGTAACTTCTAATAGCAACAAAGCCACCTAATAGGGAAGGAGCTACATTGTCTGCATGCGCCTGTCCAGAGCTAGATCGCTCACCTTCCATTGCAAAAGGTATCAGTTGTTCCGTCGTGAGCGGATTGCCGAGTAGCTCATTGACAGCGAATACAGCTCCAGCAGAACTGCATGCGCTGGACCCAAGTCCGCTACCTGGAGGTATACCTTTTTTGATTGAAAAGTTAAATCCACTTTCGTCACGTAGTGAGCTCAAAAGAGCTTTTACTGCAATGTAAGCTACATTCTTGGTTGAATCCTTCGGTAAATTGGCTCCATGGATATCTTTGATGACCAAATCAGAATCACTCCTTTTACTGATGGATATTTCATCTCCAAATCCTTCCAAAGCAAACCCTAGAACATCATAGCCGCACCCAATGTTGGAGACTGTGTTCGGGGAAAAAACTCTGATTTCTTTCATTCCACTTCGACTATTCAGGAAGGCATTGATAACGGGTTCATACGAATTAAGTAAATTAAACTCAAAATCTAACCTTATGAGGAGACTTACTTTTTCTATCATTTTCACCTGCGCCTCGGTGCTAATTTCTGCCCAGGTAAAGGCACTTGTTGGAGGAACGCTCATCGATGGATTCGGAAGTGATCCAATCAAGAATAGTATTGTCATAATCGATGGAGAGCGAATTGCAGCGGTTGGGCAAATCGGTAGTTTGGAAATACCTGAAGGAGCGGAAGTGATCTCAACAGAAGGAATGAGCGTGCTACCGGGATTGTGGGATATGCATGTTCATCTGATGATCAACGGCCATAGCGATTACACCTATTGGGATAAAACCTATCCACCGCTATTTGAGAAGGTGATTATGCCCTCTTCTGCACATCAGCTGCTAATGGCTGGAGTCACAAGTGCACGTGATCTGGGCGGACCGCTGGAAGAAAGCCTGAGTGTAAGAAATAGAATCAATATGGGTGAAATCCCTGGACCCACCTTGTACATGTCTGGTCCATTTATCCAGAAAAAACCATACCCTGGAACAGAGGATTTTCGGTGGGGGGTGAATGGAGAGAAAGATGCACGTGCCAAAGTCAAGAAATTAGCAGATGCGGGAGTCGACTGTATCAAATTGATCGACCAGGATCAGATGAGTATGGAGGAGCTCAAAGCCGTAGTTGAAGAAGCTCATGCAAATGGTCTGACAGTTGTGGCCCATGGACATAGACCAGAAGAGATTAGGAGGGGATTGATGGCTGGAGTTGACTGTTTTGAACATACTGGATTATCATCATCTCCCAGCTATCCAGACGATGTAATGGAGATGCTCAAGGAGCGGACTGCTCAGATGAATAAAGGGCCTTTATTCTGGACTCCGACCGTTGAAGGATTGTACAATTATGAATACGTCCGAGATAATACCGAGAAACTTGACAATGACTCTTGGCACTTGGGACTTCCCGACACGGTAATTCAAGACATAAAGAGTTCGCTCAAGTATCCTGAGAGACTTCCTTACTTTCAACTTACCCCAGTCCGACGACCAACCCTGGAGACCAAAATCAACCAGCTTCGAGACGCTGGTATTGTTTTGCTGATTGGGACAGATAGTGGGATTCCGATGAAATTTCACAGTCAGTCGACATGGAATGAACTGGATGTCTGGGTAAACGAGTTTGGATTCGACCCAATGTATGCTCTGCGAGGTGCTACGTATTGGCCTTCCGTTTTGATGGGGGTAGACAAGGACTATGGAACGATTAGTGAGGGAAAATATGCAGATATTATCGCTGTTAAAGGAGACGTACTTAGATACATCAGCCTATTGCAGGATGTTGATATGGTGATGAAACATGGGAAGAAAGTGAAATAGACTAGAAAAAGACAAATGACACGATCACCGCAGCCACCATCGCAAATGAGAGTACGATACAATAGAAAGTGCCAACCATAAAGAATCTGAAAATAGTCCAGATCCATTTTACCTTATAGATGTTTCTGAAACTAATCAGGATGTAAACGGCTCCTAGCAATGCCAAGAGTGGCGTGAGCGTTTTGTTCAGCTCCTCTCCAAAAATTAACACCATAATCCATGCAATGGACATGATAAAAAAGAAAAAAGAGTGAATGTGTAGTGCGTGAACAAGATGCCTTATGTAAAGCCCCTTCCGCCAGAAGAATAGTTTTAAAATGAAAGCATAAAGGGGTAAAACAAAAAACATGGCCAATGGAATTTGCCTAAGCATGTATTGAGCAAGACTTGACGAAGATTCATGGTTGATTTTAACAATCTGCCTGGTAACGATTCTCTCAACAAAAGGGAGATCATTAAGTTTCAATGAGTCCAAGATTTCAGATGGAGATAAGTCACCATCTTTGTTCATCTTATCAATCATCGTGAAGTAATGATCTGAGATAGGCCAATTGTCTTCCTCATGCAGGGAATCAGGTAAATAATAGAGGCTGTCGAATTGTGCTGAACTAAGCTCGTCAGAATTGCCACTTACAAAACTTCTTCCCTTGATCTCACTTGGATCAACGACGCGCATGAAGAAGAAGAAGTGAATAAGACTTATTACCAGATACCATCGAATTGGATGAGCATAAAAAACACGCATCCCCTCATTAAAGGAATCCGTGATCTTACCTGGTTTAAATAGAAATGGTTTGAGCGTTCTCCCGAATCGAGAATCGAGCGACAGAAAATTAGAAAGAAACTCTCTGAACAGCAGCCCAATGCTTAGTTCATTGTCCGTATTTTCCTGACCGCAGTTCGAGCAGTAATTATGACTTTCATGCAGGTTTTGACCACAATTAAGACACTTGCTATGTTTTCTTCTCTTCTTCAAGTAGTGACGATTAGATAGAGGCTAAGATATTATTTTATGGATGGAAATTACAATGAGCTGAGTGCTGGCTTAGTCCTCCTTGCCAGGCCTATACCTATTTAATAAAAAAGCAATTCCCCACAACCCCAGTGCGACAATTGAATATTCCATTTCATTTCCGTTTGACCTCAATGAGAAGAAGAAAAACATGAAAGCAAGGATGGTAAAGGACCAGATGAGTATAGAGAAGAGCTTTGGTGAATACATTTGTAGGAAAAATCAAAAACACAAAATACAAATAAAAATCAATGTCGAAATAAGAAATTACAATCTAGCTTGATTTTTGAATTTTCGAATTTGTGATTTATTTGTTTTTTGTCCAGACAATGATTGACTAGCTTGATTTCACGATAATAGAAGATAGGATTTTCTTGAGTTCGATCGATTCCTTATATAAAACTTCCAATTCTTTTTCAAACATTTTGTCGTTGGTTTCTAATAGCAGACGTATAAAGAAAGCACTTTCCTTGGCTTCCTTTCTTGAAATTTTAGCTCGCATCAGAAAATCTTTCTTACTCAAAGCCTCGTTGGCCTCAATATAGTTAGCTCCGACCGAGGCTGAAGACCTTACGAGTTGCTTTGTATCTTCAATGTTCGATTGGGTTTTTGGAAGCTTTTTTAGAAATTGCCTTATTGATTTTGCGAACTGAAAAGTTCTTTCCTCAAGGTCATAGATAGCCATATTTTTGTTTTTTTGGAACGAGATTTTTTCCAAAAAGCGGCTATTGGTTAATGGTAATTTTTTGATTTTAAAAATATACCTAAATGAAGAATCAAAGAGTAAAATACAAATAAAAACCAATGTCGAAATAAGAAATTACAATCTAGCTTGGCTTTTGAATTTTCGAATTTGTGATTTATTTGTTTTTTGTCATTTGCTATTTGTAAACTCTACGCTTTGGCTTCCTTGACCTTCAAACTGGTTCCCTCATCAGAAATCACTTTGACCTCAATGTTCTCCCCGATATAATTTCCACGTGTGTATGCATCGTACACTACTCCATCAATTTCAATTTTTCCACTCGGACGAAGTACGGTGTGTGATCTTCCTGTTTTGCCCACCATTGATTCAGCATTTGGTTTTGAGGTGAAACCTTCTCTAGTGTTCTGAACTTCTTGCAAAGCAACACGCTTAAAGAATTTACTATCTGCCAACTTAGTGCCGCCGACGAACATTACGACAATCGCGGCAAGAAATCCCACAGAAACAACCGCAACGGAAATCACAATTTGGTCACCACCAACAAAGGAGAAATCGAAAAAATCGTTGTTTAACATGACCAGGATGAGCGAACCTAGAGTGAAAATAAGGCCCAATACTCCCGCCACACCAAAGCCTGGAATGACGAAAACCTCGACAGCAATCAGGATTATTCCGATGGCAAACATGGCTATTTCCCAATTTTCAGCCAACCCACCAAGGTAATTGGGAACGAAGTACAAAATGATAGCAACAATGGACGCAAGAATTGGGAAACCAACTCCGGGAGTCTGCAATTCGAAGTAGATTCCTCCGAGAATGATCATGATCAGAATACCACTTACAAACGGATTTAGAAAAAGAGAGATGATTTTTTCCGAGGAGCCAAGTTCAAAAATTTCAACGTCATACTCATCCACTCCTGATCGTTGCATGATGTCATCTAAACCTTTTACCTCTGCTTCGCAAAACCCATTCTTGAGAGCTTCTGAAACAGATAAGGTTAACACTTTTCCTTCGGTAGCAATGCTATCCAGATCAATGTCTTCATCGACCATTGCCTCTGCCATTTGTGGGTTTCGTCCTTTGGCTTCAGCAGTAGATCTCATAATCGATCGCATGTAAGACTGGTACTTGTCAGGAGCCGCTGTTCCATCTTGCGTAACCACTGTCGCGGCTCCCATACTCGAACCGCTGGCCATGTAAATGCTATCGCAAGCAATTGAGATTAGCGCTCCTGCTGATGCGGCATCCTTGTTTACAAAGGCGTAAATAGGTATGTCTAAGTCCAAAATACGTGTTCTAATGTCATCAGCATCATTTAACGCCCCACCATACGTATCCAACTCCAACACGATATAGTCAGCGTTAATCTCTCGAGCTCTCTCCAAGCCAAGCTCAGAGTATCGGTTGGTTCTTGGGTCAATTTCTGCCTGAATTTTTAGGTGAAGGACCAATGGCTTCTCTCTTTCTTGCCCAACCGAGAAAAAGGAAAGGAAGAGTAAAATGGGAACAAGGAAGTTTTTCATGTTTGTTGTCTAATATTGGCCTAACAAGCAAATCGAGCTTTGCATTCAATCTTGATTTAAAGTTATCTTAATTTCCCAGAAAATATTTGTAGACGCAATAGCTGGATGTTGATTCCTTCGTTTGAAAATAAGTTTGATGGTGTCGTTTGGAATACGATTGTTTCCAACGATGGTGAGCTACTAATCGTAGATATCAGGGAGGAAGAGAAGAAGTTGGTGAAGTACTTCAAACTTGACTTGACAAACTTTGAACTTAGCCCGCTAAACATTGGTAATGCCTCTTGGTGGTCAAAAATGGAGTCTTATACTGGAGATTTGTTCGTTTCGCAGTACCAAGACAAGAATGATCCTAACAATAAAATATTCTATCGACTCGCGGCAGACAGTCGCGAAGAGGTTTCGGCAGCAGATATTCTGAGTTCAGAGCTTGCGATTGTTCAGCCATCAGTATATGAGCCACAGTCTGACTATTTCAAAATGGTCAGCGACTTCCTTGGCCTAGATCTTGGATGTTCATGTGAATACTTAGAATGGAGCGATAAAATCATTTTGAGCTACTATCTTCGTTCTGGTAAAGTCTTTGATAGACAGCTGCTTGTTTTGCATGAAGGAAAAAAAGTACTGAAGGAATTGCAGGATGTTGAGATGAAGGGTTTTGCTTCTGGTGCTTTTTTTGTACTTAATCATAAATTATTTTTCGTTAAAAATAGAAATGAGATTTTTGTTTATTCTGTTTAACCTCAGTTTCTTCCTATCCGAAGGAGCAGCATTTGATTCCATTCGGTCTGAAGTCAGAGGTGATTTGCTATACGTAATACATGAAGTCGAGGAGGAAGAAACGTTGTATTCGATCGCGAAGAGATATAAAAGTTCTGTACCTACGATCATCAAGAGCAACAACATTAGCGACAACAGAATTGAAATTGGTCAAATATTGACCGTTCTTTTTGATGAAGTACTGATCCAATCAGATGCTGTTGTAGATGCACCCAGTGGATTTCACTTGGTTTTGGAGGGAGAGACGTTGTACAGCATTTCGAAATTGTATGATTTGAAAATTAGAGAACTCAGAAAACTTAATCAGCTTGAATCGAATGCAATATCCCCTGGAGAATATTTGAGAATAGATGACACTGCAGCTAAAGCACCGGAAATAGACACACTCAATAGTCAAGTGGAGGAACCAGACGCTGTGTACGTGGAACCAGAACCAGGAATACCAGAAGGGTTTGAGGAGTACATTGTTCAAACCGCAGAAACCTTGAATTCCATTGCAAGGAAGAGGGGAGTTGGGGTAGATGTTCTAAAGGAATGGAACAACCTTGACTCTGATTACATAAAAATTGGTCAGAGCTTATTGGTACGCCAAATGATCGACTCAATTGAAATTTTTGGTGATAGCACACTCGTACTTACGAAACTGAATGCTGATGGCTTTGAAAAGGTGTACCAGGAGGGAATTGCCGGTATTATCTCAGACATCTCTACCACAAAGTACTTGGCGCTGCATCGCTCCATGCCTATTGGCACCGAGTTGGAAGTGCGAAATCTGATGAACAACTTCGTAGTTCATGTGAAAGTTGTAGGGAAATTGCCAAATACCGGACTTAATAGAAATGTGCTTCTGCGACTTTCAAAACCTGCATTTGAGCAATTAGGAATTCTTGATCCAAAGTCACGAGTGGAAGTTTCTCATTTCAAGTAGTGAGAAAGGATGAGTTAAAAGACTTTCTTGATCGTAAAGTAGTCGAATACAATAACCAACATTTCATACCTGAGGATCCCGTTTGCATACCGCACCTTTTCACGAAAAAGCAGGACATTGAGATTTCTGGTTTGATGGCTGCTGTTTTTGCCTGGGGCCAAAGGAAGACCATCATCAATAAGTCAAAAGAGTTTCTTCATCTCATGGATGATGATCCGCACGCCTTTGTGTTGAATCATTCCGATCAAGATCTCAAACCTTTTCTGGACTTTAAGCATCGAACCTTCAATGCAACGGATGCTCTCTATTTCATTCATTTTTTCAAGTGGTTCTACTCTCAGTATGATTCCTTGGAGTCTGCATTCTCAAGTCAGATGAACCATGAAGATACCACCATTGAGAAGGGTCTGATTGGATTCTTCAATCTCTTTTTTTCCCTGCCTGATTTTCCTGCGAGAACCAAGAAGCACGTCCCAACTCCGTTACGAAAATCTGCCTGCAAGAGAATCAATATGTTTTTGCGCTGGATGGTAAGGAACGATGGGAATGGAGTCGATTTTGGAATTTGGAAAAACATACAACCTCGCCAATTGGTTTGCCCATGTGATCTTCATGTCGATCGTGTGGCGCGCAAACTAGGGTTAATCAGAAGACAGCAGACGGACTGGCTTACTGCAATCGAATTGACTGTAGCCTTAAGAACGTTTGATGCTGATGATCCTGTAAAGTATGATTTTGCCCTATTTGGACTCGGAGTCATGGAGAAATTCTAGTTCCAGTTTCCTGGATCTGTCCGCCATTCTTTTAGCGTTTTCAATATTTCATTTTCGAACATTCGTTCATTCTGTGCAAATTCCAATAAGTGATCGTAATCACTAAGCACAACCAAGTCAATATCATGAGATTTGAAATTTTCTTCTGCTACAGGAAATCCATAGGTGAAGATGGCAGCCATACCGACGACCTCTGCGCCAGCATCTCTCAGGGCGTCAGCTGCAGCAAGTGAACTTCCGCCAGTAGAAACCAAGTCCTCGATTAGCAATACTTTCTGACCTTTCTCCAATTTTCCCTCAATCAAATTTTGCAAGCCATGTCCTTTCGACTTAGATCTTACATACAAGAAAGGAAGATCCAATTCATCAGCAACGAGCGCACCTTGTGGTATTCCTGCCGTGGCTACTCCAGCAATGGCATCAATGCCACTAAAAGAGTTTGAGATCGCTAATGCAAGAGCAGTTTTTATTTTGGACCTGACTGCAGGCTGAGACAAGCTTAATCGATTGTCACAGTAGATGGGAGACTTCCATCCTGATGCCCAGGTAAATGGCTGGTCAGGACTCAATTTAATTGCCTCAATTCTCAGTAGATCAGAAGCAATCTCGTTTGCCAGTTGTGGGTTGTAAATTTTAATACTCATGAGTCGCAAAGAAAGAAATAATCCTTCAAATTACATATTCGTAAAGTAATTCTGATATTGTTTAAAAAGGGCTTGCTTGGTTTTATAATTATGCTTTTAATTGCATCAGCTATTACCACTCGATGAAGATTTTTATCAACGACATTCCCGTCTACATTCTTTCTGAGAAAAAGATAAATCACAAGCGCATCTATGGAGTGATTGTTAGAGAGTTTGAGACGATCGTCCCAGAGGTCCTAGCTGATGACGTCCTTATCATGAATGCTTCTTTTGACCAAATCGATAATCTACTAAAGTTGATGACGGATAAGAGGTTAAAGAAGGTTCATTCTATTTTTATCTCATCTCGTGAAAAAGGAAAATTAATTGATTACCTGAAGAGCAAGTTCAAAGTAGTACTTGCTGCTGGTGGTGTTGTGGAAAAGGATGGTAAACTGCTCCTTATCTACAGAAAGAAGAAGTGGGATTTACCAAAGGGGAAGCTTGACTCCGGAGAATCTATTGAGGCATGTGCGCTGAGAGAAGTCGAAGAGGAGACAGGAGTTGAGACAAGTATCGCAAAGGAAATAGGAGCCGTTTGGCATACGTACATAAGCAATAAGAAGTATGTGCTAAAGAAAACGTACTGGTATGCTATGAATTGCGAAGATGACCGTCATATGCAGCCGCAAACAGATGAGGGCATTAAGAAGGTCGAGTGGATGGATTTGGAGGCTGTTAGAGCTTCACTACATGATTCTTACCGCTCGATTAGGTATGTGATGCAGGAATACTTGAAAATGACAGAAGAAGTTTGATTCCTGAAACTAAGAATTGTCTTTAAATTTCGTAAGGAAGAAAGGTTTTAACGTCTCCACCGTATCTGTGAACTTCTCGGATAATACTTGAACTGATCTGCGCAAGTTCGGGTGAGGTAATCAAAAATACGGTTTCAAGATCGTCGTTGATCGTTCTATTTACTTGTGAGATGCTATTCTCATACTCGAAATCGGTTGTGTTTCTTAGTCCTCTTACAAGAAAGGATGCCTTGAGTTTTTTTGCCAATTCTGCAGTAAGCTCATCGTATACCATCACTTCCACACGATCTTCATCAATGAAAATGGAACTGATTTTATCAACCATCCAATCAATCTCGAAGTAACGGTTATTTTTTTGGGTATTGTGGCCAATAGCAACAACCACCTTGTCAAAAAGCGGTAAGCTTCTTATAACAATATCATAATGTCCCTTGGTAAACGGATCGAATGAGCCAGGAAATATGGCAGTTTTCATTACTCGCAAATATAGGTGCTCATCACGTCAAAATACTGATGATCATCTATCTCGTCAAACTTGTACCCAAACTTGAGGAAAGAAGGTTTTGATCCCAAGGAGATGTTCCTGATGAACTTTTTGAGCATCGTTATCTCTTCGGAATTTTGCTTAATGAAGCCCCAAAACTGCACGGCGTTTTTCTTAGGATCCATTCCCATTTCCTTAAAAACGAGCATGATGTACTTTAGGTAGTCTTCTTTCTTCCTAACGGCGTATTGGTTGTAAAAAAGGAGTTTTCCTTCTTCTGCTACGATTTGATGCAAGATTCCACGGTCAACGTAGCAAAACAAGGTTTTTTCATGTGAGTGATCATTGTGCTTCAAGAAGCCTTCAATCAGCGCACTTCCCTGATGAATGATATGGATTGCCTTTCTTTTGTAGATGGAGCTAATCCAATTACACAATTTGGTTTCTGTCGCGAAGATATTGACAAGCCCAACGCTTATCTGTTTGTAATAGCTAACATCCTCAAAGGAAGCCTTGATATCACTATTGACGGATAGATAGTCTTTGGCAGAGTCGGCCACAAACATTTTTGAAGGGACCAGTGAGAATTTATGTGTTTTGAGGCAAAGTTTAACCCCTTTCCAAAACCCAGCGGTTAAATACTCGTGGTTGTCAAGGATATCCTTAATGAGCCGAAGGCGACCGTTTACCGTCTTAATACCCTCCAGACGATAGTCCTCAAGACTCATGACCTGATTGTCTTGGGTGTCTGTTACGACTACTTGAAAATCACGAATACCTACCTGTAGTGCTAGCGAGTAGTCTTCCAATTCATCAATGCTGAATTTTTCGTCCTTTACACGCTTTACCAGCTTATACGTAGATGTGTCCGTGGCTGTGCTCAAATTATTTTGCTATTCCCAGTTCCCAGCAGTAGTTACGCTTGTTCTAGAGCCAAATCGTAGTGGTTTCCGAGTATTGTATTCACTTTCCTCGTCTCTATTAGGATCTATTGGTCGTGGATTATATACTTCTATCACATTTACGTCCACACCTGCCTTTCTAATCTTGTCTGCCCACAACTTGAATTTAGTTTCTGGCGTAACTCCAGGAACTATTGCAAGTCGCGCTAAACTAAAGTTAGGCCATTTCGCCCTGGTAAACAACGAATCCCGCACGGCTACAGTACCTAGGGTATCAATGGTAACATTGATACTATCTGCTCCATACGAAAGTTGAAAAACCTTTTCGGTTCTTTGAGTGATATAGAAATTTCCACTGTCGATAAAAGCTGTCAGTTTGTCCCAATCGCTGGTGTATTGTCCGTTTACAGCTAAGTAAGCTACTTCCGCATCACGGATCATCATCAAACTTTCAATGACATCAGCTTCCATTCTTGCAATTCTTTCTTCCTCGCTTATTGCGTAGTTAATTCTGTAGATCAAAAACACAGCTAAGCCTATTGCTACTACAAAGAATACGAGTGATAAAATCTTGGTTTTGTCCATCTCTTTACGTTAGGTTTTTGCAATTATAAATATTTAAAAGGGTTCTTGAAAGTCGCCCTAGCTATTAATACTTAAAACTAAATAAACCCCTAAGCCCAAAGACCTTTTCTGGCCCTTTTACTTTACTAAAAATACCATGGAGTACATCTGGGTCCATTTGACCAATTTCATCAAATGATAAAAATGATATCTCCTCCATGATTTGATTGGAAACGTCAAATTCGGGGTCTGTGCCAAGTTTCAATTCACCACTTAGCTTCTTCACCCTGTAGAAAAGTTCAATCGCATGATGTTTACTATTGATTAACTCGTAGACGAAAAGAAAATCCAACACCTCAATAGTTAAACCAGTTTCTTCCAAAAATTCTCTTTTTAACGTGTGATCCGCAGATTCTCCAAAATCTACTCCACCACCAGGAGGGGACCATAATTGTCCTTTGGTACCAATAGAATTATGCTTGATTAGCAGTATGCTGCCATCTTGATCGAGCAACCCACACACCCGTACCCTGACTTTTCCAGAGAGCATTGATAAGTCTTTATTCATCATGCCAACATTTAATTGAATGGTTCGTTATTTTTGAAAGAAAATTTAAGGTAAAATGAAATATTTATTATCTCTAATCTTAGTCGGTATTGCTTTTGTTGGCTTCTCACAAGATGAGGAAAGCCAGCCGCTGACTGGTGCCAAAATTGCGTTCGCAGAAACTTCGTTTGATTTTGGTGACATTGTAGTTGGCGACAAAGTTGAGCATGTTTTCGAATTTGAAAACATTGGCAACGAGCCGCTGATACTTTCAGATGTTAGAACTACCTGCGGATGTACTGCTCCAGAATGGCCTAGAGAGCCTTTGGCTCCAGGAGCTACGGCGTCAGTGAAGGTTGTATTTAACAGTGCAGGTAAAATGGGTGTTCAAAACAAGGTGATAACCGTAATGTCAAATGCGGTGAATAATCCCGCCAGAGTAAAAATCGTAACAAATGTGTTGAGAGAGAAGCCTAACGAATAGATCAGTTTCGATGGCCAAAAATGGAACTTCCAATTCTGACCATGGTGCTTCCTTCTTTTAATGCGATTTGATAATCTCCACTCATTCCCATAGAGAGTACAGTAAACTCGACATTGGGATGAGTGGATTTTTTTTTGAGGCTATCATAGATTCCCCTTAGACCCCTAAACTCCGCAGACACTGTCGATTCTTCATCCGTGTTGGTTGCCATGCCCATCAATCCAACTATTCTTACATGTTTCAAGTCCGATAGTTCTGGTCCTTCAAATACCAGTTTTAATTCTTCCTTGTCAAAGCCAAATTTGGTCTCTTCGGAGGCGATGTGAACCTGCAGTAGGCAGTCGATGGTTCGACTGTTTCGCTCTCCTTGTTTATTTATTTCTTTTAAGAGTTTAAGGCTATCCACCCCATGAATAAGATAGACAAAAGGAGCAATGTATTTGACCTTGTTTCTTTGAAGATGACCAATCATGTGCCATTTGATATCATCCGAAAATTCAGGTGCCTTAGCTGCCAACTCCTGCACTTTATTTTCGCCAAAATGTCTTTGCCCACAATCATACGCCTCTCTGATGTCCTCAATCGGTTTTGTTTTACTCACAGCTACGAGCAAGCAAGTGTCAGGAAGAGTATTTTTTACAGCGTTTAAGCGCTCTTTGATTGAATTCATATTTCCGTCTGGCTAACTTAATTTACTTTTGGCCGTCCTTAGTAAGGTAGGATGTGACCCGTTTCAAATGGCAATTTTAGGAACTTTATTGAAAAAAGGAATCATGCTCCGCGAAAGTCTGGAGCAACTCTATTCCTCACCTATCGATTTGCAGAAGCAGGAGCTCCTAAAACTCTTGATTCATACTGAACTTACCAAATTTGGTAAGACCTACAACTTCACCAGTGTTCTAAAGTCCTTTAGAGGCAATGATAACAACAAATTTTACGAGGAATTTAAACGTAACGTTCCGGTATTTGATTATGATAAAATCTACTCAGAGTGGTGGTATCAGGTTAAAGAAGGTAAGAAGGATATTTGCTGGCCGGGCAAAATAAATTATTTCGCACTAAGCTCTGGCACCTCTGGTTCGCCTTCAAAGTACATTCCCATAACCAGAGAAATGGTAAAGTCGATTCGGAAGACATCCATGCGGCAAATTTTGACAATGTCAAAGTATGATTTGCCGGCAGCTCATTTTTCACGAGGCATTTTGATGTTGGGTGGAAGTACGGATTTGAAAAGAAGTGGTCATTACTTCGAGGGCGACCTAAGCGGAATCACCGCTTCGCAAATTCCATTTTGGTTTCAGCACTTCTACAAACCAGGTAGGAAGATTGCAAAAAATCAGAATTGGCATGAGAAGCTCAACGAAATTGTGATGAATGCTCGTGAATGGGATATTGGGATAATTGCTGGCGTTCCTGCATGGATTCAAATCTTAATGGAGAAGATCATTAACCATTATCATGTGAAAACGATTCATGAGATCTGGCCGAATCTTCGGATTTTTGTTCACGGAGGTGTTTCATTCGAACCCTATCGAAAGGGGTTTGAGAAAATGCTTTCTGAGCCACTTATTTACATGGAGACCTATCTAGCCTCAGAAGGCTTTATTGCATTTCAGGCATTTCCAGACAGGAAGTCCATGCGTCTGGTTTTGAACAATGGCATTTTTTACGAATTCATCCCATTTAACAGACAGAATTTTGATGAGGAGGGCGCTGTTCGCGAAAACCCGGAAACATTGAAAATTGATCAGATCGAAGAAGGGAAGGACTATGCGTTGCTGATTTCTACCAATGCCGGTTCATGGAGATATCTTATTGGAGATGTGATTCGATTCGAATCCATTCTGGAATCAGAAATAACTATTGTGGGACGAACCAAGCATTTCCTTAGCTTGTGCGGTGAACATCTCAGTTCGGACAATATGAACAAGGCCATTGAGCTAGCTGAACGAGAACTAAATATTGACATCAGAGAATTTACCTTGCTTGGGGAGCCAAAGGGCTCTTTATTTGCGCATCACTGGTACATTGGTACGGATGATCAGGTGGACGAGGAGCAACTTTGTCATTTGATCGATGAACAAATCATGAAATTAAATGACGATTATAAAGTGGAGCGAGGCGCAGCGTTGAAAGAAGTAAAACTTAAAGTGC
>JBDWQX010000235.1:0-1824 GCA_039986395.1 Cyclobacteriaceae bacterium | reverse complement strand
GGTCGCAGGTGCTAACTATGGGTGGCCACATCGAACCAGTGGCGGGTATCGATCATCTGATTACAATCCTCCAATTCTACCTGGAACCACGTTTACAGATCCCATCCATTTCTGGGATCAGACTGTTGCCCCGACGGGACTTACCTTTTACAATGGACGCGAATTTCCTCAATGGAATGGAAACCTGATTGTACCAGGATTAAGCAAAGGAAGTTTGTGGAGGATGATTATTTCCGATGAGACCGTCGTTGGAGTGGAAGAGCTGTTTATCAATGATCGCGTTCGACTAAGAAAAGCAGTTGTGTCTCCACGAGGGCAGCTCTATCTTCTGACGGATGAAGAGGAAGGAAAGTTGATACGAGTCAGAAATGGAAACCGTTGAGTTTTTGTGGATAGGAACATCATTGAGGTCGACTGTGCTCTCATTTTTCTAGCATCCAATTCACCAAACCCGATTGATCAACAATAGCCCAACTATGCGGGTGTCTTTCGCCGTTGGCTCGATAGCCTCTATTAACGGTCGGAATATACTCAACACTATTGTAGCCCTGCTTTTCAAGAATTTCAGCAAGATTCTTAATATGGTAGGCATTCATTTGTTCATAGTCGGCCATTCTATTTTGTTTCCACCAAAGCGTGTCTGGTTCGGTGTACAACCGAATTTTTGTATTCCTTAGGTTTTGCAAGTTGAGGATACTCCTGGTTCTCAAAGTAAACACTGAAGATTCCTGATACTTGGAAATATCCTCGTTGGGATGTCCAAATTTTTGCCCTAATGTTTCTATCAACCATGTGCTTTCCTGGACTGAAGGTTCTGAGAAATTACGTTCCAAATTTTTTTCAGAAGCAAGGTATAGTTCAGCTAAATCGATGGGAGAGTCAACGATGAATAGGCCTTTTGGAACAATGCCGTAGTTGGAATTCTCGGTAATGAAATCACCAATCAAGAGTGTGACAATGCCGCCGCTTGAAAAACCACCTATGTATACGTTTTCGACAGGCAGCTCATTTTCTTCAAAAATTGTTTTGAGTTGCTCTGCAAGTTGTGCTTTCTCGCTCTGCTCCAGCCATAGTTTTTGACTGTAATTCATGAAGAGAACACCTATACCATTTTCTTTTGCAGCTGCAAGTATTTTGAATTCGCGCTTGATATCTTCTGCTTTCTCGGGGTAGCCCCCAAATAGGACTAAGACAGCACCTGCTTTTTTGATTGGTGTAATTAGTGAGTATCCCTCGTTTGTTACTTCCCGATATTCTGGTTCACTTGAATCATCATTTTTTTCGTTGCTGCCGTTTTTGCATGAGGCAAGAACTACCAAGACCATTACGACACTTAAAAGCTGTTTCATTTGTAGGGATTAATCTTACCGTTATTCACTGAATTTTGTGAGTAAGGTGTATCCTTCTAGTTTTCCTTTTTTATCATAATTCTCAGATCTAACACTTCCTACTCCCTTTGAAAGCCATTCTTTAGAGCTTGTAGTGACAGTCATCATCTCACCCATCTTTGTTGTTGTCTTTTGCGATAATATCATACAGTCAAAAGTTCCTGCCGGGGTGGTTATCGTTTCTTTTCCTGTTACGGTTCTGTCGGATACGGTGATCATCATGTTCATGTTAAACGCAGCTGACGACATTTTCATTGTCATGGTCACATCTTCTAATTTATCTCCCACGGCCAGATTGTTTGGAATAACAGACATTCCATTGTCTACACTTACTTTCATTCCTTGCGCTTCGTATTGTGAAGTAAGCTGAGAAAACATGCTTTCTAAGTTCAGGAAGTATTCGCCATTTTGGCACTTGGCATCATACGTCATTTCC
>JBDWQX010000234.1:0-4516 GCA_039986395.1 Cyclobacteriaceae bacterium | reverse complement strand
TGACTTGGGGCGTCCTTAATCGTCGTCTGACCATTGGCTAAATAAAGTATTAGGTTGTCTTCATTAACATGCGTATACATATTAACAAGGCCAGGAGCTAGATATTTGCCAGTTCCATCAATCTCAAGATCAGCTTCTATTTGAAGGTTCTTTTTCGATATGGTTCGAATCACCCCATCCTTAATCTCTACAAATCTCCCTTTTTCAATTTTCCCATTTTGGACATCCACCACGTTTACATTCCTGATCACAATGGAGTTTTGCGCTTGAATTTCTAGTGAAACACAAAAACACAACAGGCATATGATTAGAAAATTGTTCACTTCAGCTTGCACCATTACTTGGGCGGCATTTAATAGTCTGTTAGACATCGGCTAAATCCTGTTCATTGTTACGGAAAAATCACCTAGAGCAAGAACAAACAATATCCCTTTGATTTTACCCCTGAATAACTTGAAGTATATCTTACATTTTTTGAAGTAAAAGAAAGACTGGCTTTGTGTGCGAGCTAAGTAGTGACAGGATTTATCGTTTTTAAGGAGCGAAGAGTTTTTCTACTTATGTCCACCTGCAAGCATTCTATGCCCAATTGCCAGATTGTTATGCGAGTTAGTTCCATCGAATCGGCTTGTTTTCATTCTCGATGATCAAAGTCAACTTCCAAATCAGTCAATTAAATCAAACTTTGGAGTCTGAATCGCGACTACCGCATCGCCAGTGACAAAGGCAAACGGCATCATGTATTCAGGTTTAGCTTCAACATCAAACAGAGGGTTTGTCCCCAAGTCGTAGGAAGTTTCGACCATGTAAAAATCGGGAACCATGTCTTTTTGCATCGTGCAAGACACGTTCATCAGCGTATCTGTGTTTGCCATGGTGAATCGCATGATGAATTGATTTTGACCGCGAGAGATCTCGCCATCTCCAATAGAAACGTTATTAATTTCGAAGCTATCAAAATTCTGAGTACTGTTTGAAATAAACTCGTACTTATGAATTTTCCTTTGTGGAATGATAGTAAAGTCAAGTGTGCGTTGATCTCCATCAATCGTGTCTTGACTGATCAAAATCTCAGACATCTGTATAGCTCGATTTTCAGCTTTTTGATGATATCGAATTCTGCTGCTTCTCACACCTGATTCCTCTGGCAATCTTCCTCGAAGAGGATCATCACCCAAAAACTGTCGGGTGTATTCATCCTGATTCTGATTAAGACTTGCCCAGTAGGAGACTTCATTATCAGCATTGTAGTAAAAGTTAATGTTGGTTGGCTTCTTACTATCAATACTATAGCCACTTTTAACTGTAGCAACAATGAAAAATAGAGCAGCAATTGAACCAACGCCAATCTTCGTCACCTTTCGTATGCTCAGCAATGAAATTACCGGAACCAGCAGTCCAAGCATCAGTACTAAAAATACAGCACTGATAAAAAGTGTGCCTAAGCCAAGGGCTACAGGAAATAGTTTAATCAACGGAGAGAGCATGTAGAGCATTGGAATCGAGAGAAACAGGAACAGACCAATTTTCACATGACTTCTAAGATCTTTGAAAATCAAAAATCCCATTATGACAATAGCCATGAACACCGGAATAATAAAGAATGAGGCTCCTGGCAAGTAAAGAATCATAGCCGCGTTAACAATAAACCAAAAAATAATTGGAGCCACAAGTAGATCCTGAGACGACAGTTTATCAACATAACGACCATAGATGACCAGCGTGAACCAAATATTCAGGGCTGCGAATGCTGCAATGTATTGATATCCATTGTAGGTGAACCCTTGCAAAATATCCTTATAATCTGGATGAATGATTAGAATCAATTTCCAAAGACCATAACTCAGAAGGGAACAACCTACAAGTGCCATCAAAAAAGGAAGGAAGCCAATCCCTATGCTTTTTCCGTTCAGCACATCTCGTTTTAGGCCAAGGAACAACAGTCCGGCAAAAAGCAAGAGCCCAACAATGAAAAGTGGAGTATTCCATGAAAAAGGATAATGTAGCATTTTAATCAAAGGGAAATTGACAAAAATTCGATCACTATCGCTGCTTAGATTAGTGAGCTCATTGTTTGCGAAATAAGTAAGTGTGGACATCAGGTAATCGCCCTGATGGGCAAGTGTCTCCACGTCTACCCGCTCAAAAGCATCTTGAGCTGTATGGTAGTCGAAATGGTCATCGATATATGCGAAATTGAAGCCATTGATGTCAGCAACCTCCCTAAAAGGAGTAAGGTCTGTATCGTTTGGTAGCATTTTGTAAACACTGTAGGACAATGAACTAGTTGCTGGGTATGAAGGATCTGCATTCAAAAATTCCTGGAGCATTCGACTGTTTTTGCCATTTGTTTCCATCAGCATAAAGCTGGGGCCACCGCTTCCGCGAGCTTCGAAATTTAGAATCAAACCCACATCCTTAACCCAGTCATGATGACGGATGAAGGCTCTTGCTCCCAGAAGTCCGAGTTCTTCCGCATCTGAAAACAAGACGATGATGTCGTTCTCTTGTTTAGTCCCATTTCCCAAGAAAACCCGCAGTCCTTCAAGGATTGTTGCAATTCCAGATCCGTCGTCTGCTGCGCCCTTAGAAAAAGGAGTAGCAGAATCATAGTGAGAAAGTAGCATGAGTGCCTTCCCATTCCCGGTTCCTTCGATTCTTGCAATGATATTCTCAACTGTAGTCCCAGCTCCCCAACGTTGATTGAAGACAGTTTGGGTTTGTACTTCAGGGGATAATCCCAATTTCTCCAGTTCCGAGACAAGGTAATTCTGAACGTCTTTGTGAGCTTTTGTTCCAACGTGATGCACTTCGCTGGAAATAATCTTCAAATGAGATCTCACATTCGCAACGGAGAAATCAGCATTAACTGCATTTTGAGGTATATCTGCATCGGGCTTTTGATCTGAAAACGCCCAAAGCACAATTAACGCAATAAGAATGACAGAGATCGTAGAAACCAGTTTGTCTGCTTCTTTCATGACATCAGGGGATTAGTTACAACCTAAATTTAGCGAATAATTTTGGCGAAATTTTGAGTGGTTTAGTCTGACTAGTACCAATCATATGAGAGGAATTATTGTGTTTCTTTGCTAGTGTATGAAGGCAACTATTTTGATACTCAGTACTATCCTAACTTTAAAGGTCTATGGCCAGGAGTTGGAATTCGGAGATTCAACTATCCTGCAGTCCATTAAACCACTAACAGCGGAGATTTACGGTAACAAGGATGAGACCTTCTTTTTTTTGAGCAAGATGCTCTTTCAGGAAGGCGCACAAGGAGGAACAAGCTTCGTAGCACACTCTCGGGCTTCTGAAGTAAATCGAATCATCACCACCACTTTTACGAGTGAAGGACAGCTTTCCTGCGAATGGTATTTTCAAAACGGAAGTCTCATTTTTAGCTACCAGGTGTTTGAATATTTCGCGGAATCCTCAAAAAAAGGTTTCTGGAAAAACTTCAAAGGCCTTACTAGTTGGGAAAGTCGTTATTATTTCGAGGATCTGTCGTTACGCTACCACAGACACAAGGGGCGTCGAGACATTGACGAATCATTAAGTGCAAAAGCAATTCTAGCAGAAGCTCAATTGATTTTAGAATTTGTGGAGGGACAGATCAAGGACCAGGAGTAGTTGCTGTCTTTTGTCAACCGTGGTAGTCGAATGCCAGCTCAGCGTTGGAGTTTAAAAAAACATATTCCCAGTGTGTTATGCTCTGCTTTGAGTTCATTTAAACGTTTTGGTAAGCCTCATAGATTAAAACGCATCTATGAGGCTTTGATAGCGTTTACAGCAGGGATTTTGTAGACGTAAACAACCGATTCCCCTTTATCTGAAATTCACCCTTCTTGTATTAAATAACCTGAAAGCTACACCTACTAGCACCAGAAGTAAAAGAGCATAAAGGATGCGTTTACCTCCTCCACCAGAGCTGACCTCCTCCATCGTATAACTTTTAGTGGCAAAATCAAATGTTGCCACATGCTGATTTTGATTGAAATAATTTAGATATCCTTCCTTTCCGATGGAAACTCGAAACAACACAACTGAATGTTCGTGTGCGTCAAACCCGTCCACACTTAAGTTTAGGTTATCAGGATTTTCAGATAGCCCTTCGACTATGAATCTAGACTCAAACCTGAGTCCCCCATAATGCATGTGCTGCGGCACTATGTCAAGTTGCTCTCTTCCGTAGGTTATGGAAAGATTTGAAATGATATGGTTTGCGGTTGCATCCATAAAAACTTCGGAATTTAAGTTCATCCCTTTTAGATCAGGTCTGGAGGCATAAATGGCATCACGTAACTGGCTGGTCTTCTGGTCAAATGACAGCACCCACTGCTTATTTTCGTACTGCAACGAATATTCGGAAAGTACGACTGCATGCGCTGAGCTCGTCAAGCTTAATAAGAGCGCAATGCAACTGCTTAATAGAACAAAAAAATGCGCCCCCTGAGGGACGCAGTACTTAACTAGTTTCATATGAACTAGTATTAGTTATTTTCAAAATCACTAC
>JBDWQX010000233.1:0-5902 GCA_039986395.1 Cyclobacteriaceae bacterium | reverse complement strand
CGTAAATGCTAATTATTTATATCTATTTAATTAAAGTGTGCCTCTCAATTCTTGCTCCTTCTCGATTGCTTCAAAAAGAGCCTGAAAGTTCCCTTTTCCAAATGACTGAGCTCCCTTTCTTTGAATAATTTCAAAGAACATTGTCGGTCGAGGTTCGATTGGTTTTGTGAAAATTTGTAGCAAGTATCCTTCATCGTCTCGGTCAATGAGAATATTGAGTTTTTTCAGTGGCTCAAGATCTTCGTCAATTTCCCCAACTCGATCCAATACACTTTCATAGTAGTTATCTGGAACATAGAGAAATTCAACTCCACGAGTTCGTAGTGCAGTAACTGTCTCAATGATGTTGTCCGTAGCAACCGCAATGTGCTGCACTCCAGCTGCACCATAGAAATCAAGATATTCTTCGACTTGCGATTTCTTCTTCCCTGCAGCTGGCTCATTAATTGGAAACTTAATCCTTCCATTGCCATTACTCATCACTTTACTCATCAGCGCAGTGAACTCTGTAGAAATGTCCTTATCATCAAAAGAAACAATCTGCGCAAAGCCCATGACATTCTTGTAGAAGTCTACCCAATCATTCATTTTTCCCAGCTCCACATTTCCCACCATGTGATCCACATATTTCAAACCCAAAGGCTTAGGATTGTACGTGGACTCCCATTTTTGAAATCCAGGAAGGAATACGCCATTGTAATTCTTTCGTTCAACGAATACGTGTACCGTTTCACCATACGTGTAAATACCTGAGCGGACTACTTTCCCATCTTTGTCCTCTTCACGGGTTGGCTCCATGAACGACTTTGCTCCTCGACTCGTAGCGGTCTCATACGCATAAGTAGCATCGTCCACCCAAATAGCAACCACCTTAACTCCATCGCCATGCTCATCAATATGCTTTCCAATCGCGCTTCCTGAATGAAGTGGAGAAGTTAAGACCAATCGTATTTTGTCTTGTACAACAACATATGATTCACAATCCTTTTTACCGGTGGCCAGTCCGGCATAGGCAAGCGATTGGAATCCAAATGCTGTCTTGTAATAATGAGCAGCTTGCAATGAGTTGCCAACATATAATTCCAGATAATCTGTACCATTGAGTGGCATGAAATCTGCGGCTTCATCAAAGATTTTTGGAATGGTATCTAATTCAGTATTCATTTTTTCTAAACTCTAATTTTTTAAATAATGCAGACTAATCTGCGATCCAGGATTTGTAATACTTACCATCATCGATTTTCAATGCGTTTTTAGTAATCATCAATGGCTTAAACGTATCGATCATAACTGCTAATTCTTGCGTCTCTGTTTGACCGATACTTCGTTCATATGCTCCAGGGGCTGGTCCATGTGGAATTCCTGAAGGATGCAGTGTAATATGTCCTTGCTCAATGTTGTTGCGACTCATGAAGTCTCCATCCACGTAGTATAGCATCTCATCCGAATCAATATTGGAGTGATTGTACGGAGCTGGTATCGACTTTGGATGGTAGTCGTACAATCGAGGGCAGAACGAACAAACCACAAATGCAGAAGTCTCAAATGTCTGGTGAACAGGTGGTGGTTGGTGAACCCTCCCTGTTATCGGCTCGAAATTGTGTATGGAGAATCCATACGGAAAATTGTATCCGTCCCATCCTACCACGTCAAACGGATGCGTATTGTAAACCAGTTCGTGAAGCATACCCTGCTTCTTGATTTTCATTACAAATTCACCTTTTTCATCATGCGTCTCCAGGTCCGCAGGTAGTTTATAGTCTCGTTCACAAAAAGGCGAGTGCTCAAGCATTTGGCCAAACCAATTTCGGTATCTCTTAGGTGTATAGATAGGTTGATACGATTCAGAAACTAGCAAGCGGTTATCTGTGGAGTCAAATTCAATTTGATAAATCATACCGCGGGGAATTACCAGATAATCTCCGTACTCAAAAGGTATGTTTCCTAAAAATGTTCGTAGCGTTCCGGTACCTCGATGCACAAAAATCAACTCGTCTGCATCAGCATTTTTATAAAAATATTCTGTCATTGACTGCTTTGGCGCAGCTAGTGAAATCTCTATATCACTATTGACCAGCATTGGCTCCCTGCTTTCCAAAAAGTCATCGGCAGGTTTGATAGTAAAGCCTTGAAGTAAATGTGCTTTGATATTCTTTTCAACTGCTATTTCTGGTCTCACGTCCTTTGGGTCATTAATCTCGGCAACCATAGTCGGTCTGTTGATCTGGTACAGAAAAGACGACATCCCATCAAAACCAATTGTACCAAACAATTGCTCATAGTAAATACCCCCTTTCGGGTTTTCGAAGACGGTGTGTCTCTTTGTGGGGATCGAACCAAGTTTATGATAGATAGGCATTGGAAACTATTTGCAGGCAAATATAATATTTGTTATGACAACTATTGCATTAGCAACTACTTTGCAAGAGTACTTCGGTTGACGCCTTTCTTGATTCGCAATTACTCTTAAAAAAGACGCTTTTGTTCCTCAACAAGGAAGTCTTTGAGAAAACCATCGCTAACTCCAATTAATTACATAATTTAGAGATCAACTTGTATTCTGTGAAGAAAATCAAAATCAACTTCGGGGACGTATTTGCCAACACACTTGCAGTGTGTGCCTTACTGGCTATTGGATTTGGTTTGTACGTAACCTACCTCTTTGTTCAAAAACTAAAAGTGGTCGAAGGCGACATTTGGAATGATCCCACCTTCTTAGGTATGGCTGGGGAATTTCTTGGTGGTACGGTAGGGTCTATTTGGGCCCTGGCAGGAGTCATTCTCTTCTTTTTAGCATTGATCTATCAAAAACGAGAGTTGGTACTTCAGCGAATGGAATTGCATGAAAGTCGAAAGATCATGGAGTCTCAGTCCAACACAATTGCAATCCAACAATTTGAGAATACCTTTTTTCAGCTCCTCAATTTTCATATGAATGCTGCGAATCAGATTCGAAATACTACAGACGCATCTGCACGTAAGTCAGTCAATGCTTTTGATGGCTTGTTCAATGATTTTCGGAAGGAGACAAATACGCTGAAAAAACGAAGAAAGTCTGACGCTGGAACAAGCAAACCTTCGGATGAGTCGTTTGAACATTGCTTCATTGCGGTGTATGAAGGATACAAGAATACCTTCCAGCACTACTTGGAGAATTACAAAACGCTCTTATTATTTATAAAAAGCAAAAGCGGAGACCCTGGATTCTATTATAACATTCTAAAATCTCACTTTACTGAGCAGGAAGTGCTCATTCACTTCTACTATGTCCTGTTAGCTACCAAGAATCCTGATTTGAAAAAAATAGCTGAGGAGTATCATCTATTTCAAAAACTAAATCAAAGGGCAGTCTCGGAAATCGATCAGTACCATCTTCAAAAGATGGAAGATTCGGCATACTTGAAAGAGTTTTAGAAGAGAGGCCTACTGTTTAGTCATTGAACACACACACGGCGTTCTCCATTGATTGAGTGGTGATTGGCGTTGGGATTTTTTGATCGCTAAACGTATTCTTGAAATCCGTAGCTCGAATGAACGTGATCCCAGCTTTGGTGATCTTCGCCATTTCTTCCTCAGGAAGTGCATACTCAATTTCGTATGCTGTTAGCTCCTGTCCATAATCTTTAATTGGTTTTGGTAATGCTTCGTTCAAGGAATTGATCCTTATCAATGCACCATCCGACAACCGGATAATCAATTCGCTTTTTGCCGGAATGCTATGCGTAAAAACACCATAATCAGCAACCTCAACTTTGAACGTATACGTACTTCCTACTCTACTGTAGTAAAAGTAATAGTACGGAGTGACTCCGCTTATTGGTCCCGTGATTCGCGTTTTTATTGTCCGAATAAAATCATCAGTAATTGGATCTTGTTCGTCAACAATGAACTTACACCGCTGAGCATTAGCTGCTACTCCGATCAGTACAACAAGGAAGAAAATTAGTGATCTCAGGTTCATAACACTATTTGACTATTGGTCTGTAAATCTAAAACAACTGCAACTAGCGATATCAACGACTTATTCAAAAAAAAGATAAGAAATCATAAACAAGATCTTTTACAAGTACTCTAAAATTCCCCTCAGTAGAATGTCGATCGTAAGTATACCTTGAGAATGCCTACAAACTAAGGGCTTCAAATATCTTTTCAACCTTGAGAAAAATGAAGCACTATGAATCAAACACAAGCCAGTCAAATCGAAATGTACGAAGCAACAAACGAATATCTAGATAGGCATTCAAATCTTTGGAGCTCGATTCCCATCATTGGAAATTACAAGAATTATCTCTCCATCATCATTTCCAACATTCGGCAAATCACAAGCATTCCCAAAGAGGAACCTAGGATGAATGGTGAGCTACGAACATTGAAAATGCAATTAGCTGATAAAATGGATATGCTTGACGATGTAATGGAAACCTACGCGTTAGACATTGATGATAAAAAACTATTTGAACAGTCCGCTAATACCCACTCAGACTATATCAAATTGCCCAGCGACAAATTTGAACTGAAAGTTCGGCAGGTAATCGCATTGCTGGAGCGACATGTGGCGGAAATGGCTGATTACGGAATAAACAGTGAACAAATTGAGGATGCCAAGCTATGTTTCAATACCTATCAAAGGAAAGTAGGAAAGCCACTCTCCTACACAATCGACTCAAGAATTGTTGCTCAAGACCTGGATGGTCTTTTTATAGAGGCAAATATCTATCTAGCAAAATTGGATAATGTCATGCTACGGTTTAGGAGAGCAAACACTCAATTCTTCTTGGGGTTTCAAGCTACAAGACAGATTGTGCCTCTTTAGTTGAAATTTCCATTTACACCTGGCCAAGCATCTGAGCCGTGTATGAGTAATAACTAGGCTCAATAAAATACTTGTTTTCATTGCTTGATCGCTCAATTAATTCACTGACATAATTAATGTTCAAATCCATTCGTTCATCCCAACGAATCTTCTATTTTTGTCCCCTTCTTTTTATACCGTTTCACTGACATTTAATGCAGTTAACCAAGTTAGAACTTAAAGGATTTAAAAGTTTTGCCGACAGAGTTGTGATCAACTTTGACGAAGGGATTACTGGAATTGTTGGTCCAAACGGATGCGGGAAATCAAATGTTGTGGATTCGATTCGGTGGGTGTTGGGAGAGCAAAAAACCAGAGTTCTTCGTTCTGACAAGATGGAGAGCGTCATTTTCAATGGCACCAAGAACAGAAAACCCACACAAATGGCAGAAGTGTCATTGACGTTTAACAACACCAAAAATCTTCTTCCCACTGAGTATTCACAGGTTACAATCACTCGTCGCTACTACAGATCTGGCGATAGTGAGTACATGCTTAATGGAGTGACTTGCAGACTCAAGGACATTACAAATCTTTTCCTAGACACTGGAATTGCCTCGAATAGTTATGCAATTATCGAATTGAAGATGGTTGATGACCTGCTGAATGATAAGGATAACTCTAGAAGGGCTCTGTTCGAAGAAGCAGCTGGTATCTCTAAGTTCAAAATTCGAAAGAAGGAAACACTAAAAAAATTAGACGATACAGATGCCGATCTAGATCGAGTTGAAGATTTGCTTTTCGAAATTGACAAGAACCTTAAATCGCTAGAAAGGCAAGCCACTCAGGCAAAAAAGTATTACGAGGTAAAAGAAGACTACAAGAATTCAAGCATTGCTTTCGCCAAAAAAGCAATGACGAATCAGCAAGAAACGCACGATGGAATCCAAAAGGAAATTCAAGAAGAGAGCGATAAAAGGTTAGCGCTAAATACCCTGGCAAATGAAAAGGAGTCAGCCATCGAGCAGGCAAAATCTGAGCTTATAAGCAAAGAGAAACTCCTCTCCTCTCGTCAGAAGTCCTTAAATGAACATGTTTCCAAGATCCGAC
>JBDWQX010000232.1:0-2008 GCA_039986395.1 Cyclobacteriaceae bacterium | reverse complement strand
CACTTTTGATGATTCTGAGGTATCAACAACTTCACTTGCCGTTGCATTGCTTCTGAACGGCGAAAACCTAGTTGGTGTTGACGTTGATGTTGAATTTGACTCAGAGGATAAATTGGAGCTTAAGTCAATTTCGGGAGACGTTTCGTATCGAACATTGAAAATCGTTGGTAGTGTTAGCGATGACCAAATGAATAACTCAGAAGATGGTGATCCAAATGATTACATTGATCTGGCATTGTTCGTAGGTGAAGACAAAGCTGGTGACATTGTTTTCATTTTTGAGGAAATTGTCGAAGATGGCGAGACGTATGAAGATTATGTTGCATATGTAGAATATGCAGATGGAACCAAAGAGAAATTAGAAGAAATCCTGGAGCCAGTGATTAATGAAATTGATCAGCTCTTAGAAGACTTTGAGTAAACTTCAGTCCCTAATAATGGCCTTGTTGCGATTTCGTAGCAAGGCTTTTTTTATGTTCCATCAACGTAATCCTGCAGGTACTTGTAGCGATCTGTTAAAATTCCGTTTTCAGTGATGGTGGCATTTTTGATGATGTTTAGTTCATCCTCTCCAAGGAGATGAGGTAGGACATTTTCGATTAATTGGTTTCCAAAACTTTCGGAAGCATCTCTGGGAAGCTCGCAAGGCAAGTTATCAACTGCCATAACAGTGATGTTGCCTTCATCCGAGTACGCTTGTTCTACTGCATCAGCACTTGGATCATAGTCATAGACAGGGTCATCTATCGTGCTTGGCTTTTTAGTAGATGGGATCGAACCCTCGATATCGCAGGTAATGTCGGCGATAACACGAATTTGAAAATTATCTTTGGTAGCATCTTCACGTTGAAAGAGAACGGGTGCTGCAGGGTCCCAGAAGGCAGAGGCGACCAGAAGATCTGTGACTTTTGCAAACTTTAGAAAACTACCCTCAAATTGATCGGGATGCTTGTGAAATTCGCTTTTGTTGAATTCCTCCCCGTCGATTCGTTTGTTGTAATCTCGAGAATTGAGCTGAGTAAAAACTGGTTCGTTAAATCTCTCATGCACATAGTCATGTGGTGACACTTTTCTGATTCCAATTCCATTCAGAACTTCCATAGCACCTTTGGCAACTCTTCCGCCCCCAGTAATGGCAATTTTGATAGGAGGCAACTGGATTTTGGAAAACTCCTTTTTAAGGTCATGCAAATCAAAGCACTCGTGAGCTGCCCTGATGTCAAATAGGTTATATCTCTTGCCATAAGAAAGTATTCCATTGTAGGCTCCTACAATTCCTGCCCACCTGCCGAACGCGATAACTCTGTTGCCAGTCTCGTTGGTTAATGTCTCCCAATCAATGAGGCGTATGTTCTTATCAAGAATGGCACGTATTAGGTCCTGATTGTAATCCTGCTTCTTTATGGTGTGTGAAAAGAAGAAATGAGTTTTGGCTGGCATCAGCTTTTCGATTGGAACTTCCTTTACTCCTAGAATGATATCGCAGTCTTCCAGCGATTCGACGACTTCAATACCCAAATTTTGATAGTCTTCGTCAGGGAAGCAGCGGATATCACTTGATTGAACAACGATGTTTACATCAAAATTCTGAGCGATGTGCTTTGCTTGCTCAGGTGTAACAGGCACTCGCTTGTCGACAGGAATTTTTCCTTCCTTAATTATACCAATTTTGGTCATCTCTGGATTTTAGAGGCGAAAATAACCAAAACAAACAATGTGGTATCAGATATCCTTTTGCGAGGAAAGACTTAATCTTTCTTTACATCTAGATCATCGCGATCTTTCAGTTTTTTATCCTCAACATTTTTGTTCAAAAATTTGTTGAGCTGGTCAATTGGCAGATTTGATTTAATCTCTCCGAAAGTGTCAACTTTAAGTTCAAATCCATCAAGATCCTCATGTACTTTCGCTTTTTCTTTTTTCTTACTCATGAGATGCTTATTTGTTACTTAACAAAGAAATTGTATAATTAATTCTCTCCGCCGATTTCTTTGTACCCATTATTTCC
>JBDWQX010000231.1:0-32393 GCA_039986395.1 Cyclobacteriaceae bacterium | reverse complement strand
AACGAGCTGAAAGGCTAAATAAAAGGCAAGGATATTCAGTGAGAAAAAAGTGTAAATAGCAGGTATGAGCTTATTTCTTGGGATTTTCATTGTAAGAAGTCCAAACACAGGAACCAAGAGAAGCATTGATAGGAAGGTGCCCGTAAACAGCCATTGCATATTTTCAATCCCTGCCTGAATGCCCATTTCATCTCTGACTGGTCTCAGAATGAAGTAACTACTCATTAAACAGAAATAATAGGAAAAGGAGAGTACGACCTGCGGTCGTTCCTTTTTCGAAATACCAGGCCTATTTTTCATTGAGTCCATTATTCGATGCGAATTGTTAAGATAGTTACGAAATCAAATAGCCGATGCCTTCCGTATTAATTAATCTGTTAGGTTTATTAATTAATTAGCGTTTTCATCGCAGTATGACTATTGATACATTTTGGTTAATTGTATGTTGTTCGGGAGTGATCCAAAGCTTGTTTCTATCGGTATACATTTTCAGCTCCAAGAATATAAAGGTTGAGGAAAGACTGCTTCTTGGTGCTCTTCTTCTTGCCATCACTCTACGTCTAATCAAATCAATTGGGTGGTTTTTTTTCGACATCAATGATGGTATCTTTCTAAACGTTGGCTTTGCTGCACACGGATTTATTGGTCCAATACTGGTTCTGTATTTCCTGCAAAAAACTTTTAGAAGAGTCAAGTTGCTGTACGTCTTTCTGATTTTACTTCCAGCAATCCTGCTCATCGCTGTGACACCAATAATTACGCTTTCTAATTTCTGGTATGCGGGTGGGTATTCGTTTTTACTCTATTTGACAGTTGTCTATCTCGTCTGGAGCGGGTATCTGCTATGGCTAATCTTCAAACAGAAGAAGATCTACTTTCCATGGTATCGAAATCTATACTTGGGGATCGTCCTACTATGTATCTCCTACTTTACAAATTACGTTTTTGGTCTCAATCCGTACATTACGGGACCTATCTTCTACTCAGCGGCTATCTATCTGATCAGTTTTGTGATGTTCTCCAATCAGGAAATTTTCACTCCTATTGGCGACAAGAAGAAATACAAGAACATCAACCTATCACAAGATCAGATAAATCGGCACAAAGAGCGGGTTGAGGGTGTGATGATTGATCAAAAACCCTATCTCGACAGCGACTTTAGTTTGACAGAACTTTCTCAGCTAACGACTATTCCAAAGCATCTACTGTCCAGGTTCTTCAGCGAAAGTATGAATCAGAGCTTTACGGATTTCACGAATGGATATAGAATTACCAAAGCAACGGAGTTTTTAGAAGACCCCTCATACTCCAATCATAAAATAGCATTTATAGCATATGAATGTGGTTTCAACTCACTATCCTCATTTAATGCTGCCTTCAAAAAGGTAACTGAAACTTCCCCCTCCGAATTTCGAAAAAATCAATTCTGAGCCCAAGGATTACTGTGATTTAAGCCATTCTTCAAATTCCTGAACTTTGACATTCATAGAAGCCAGATCATTTCTTATTTGAAAGAACGGTATCTCCTTGTGACTTCCCCAAAAAGTTATGGTTCGACACCCTGGTTTCTTCCAATGCTCATGGCTTGCTTTTGTTCGAACATACCTGCAATTATTCTCCTTAAGAAATTTAATCCACAGTTTAGTTTTAACAGGACGATTCAATGACTGACTTTCTCTTAAGCCTGAGTTACGAACTCCTGGCGGATTTTCGTCCCTTTCGGAAGGTTAAACTCCTGTAGGATACCCGATTCATCAACATAAGCCTCTGAGTGGTTCAGCTTCTTGCTAAAGATTTTGTTTTGTTTCCAGCCTAGATTGTAAAGCGTATTCAAAGCATCTGTTTTCTTCATATCAAACAGATCGTTAAAGAAAGCCTCTACTACAATTTCCCACATCATGTACTCAGCTTCTTTGAGGGTTTTCCCGTACGAAGAAAGCCTCAAAGCTGGAATGAACATTACAATATGATCTCCTTCATTCCAATGTGAGGCGTACAGTCCTAATCGAACAGATTTTTTGTGGTCGTAGTTAAGGAATTCGGCGTATTTTTCCTTCTCTTCTTTCATTTTGGCTGAGTCATTAACTGAATTGAACAAAACAAATGTATGTTATGTGTTCCACATAATTGTAATTGAATTACAAGCATTGAACGCAAGTACATGATATTTTAGTTTCCTATCCACTATGATTAATTCCTTTCGATTCAAAAATGTAAAATATCAACTTTAACGATTTTTAAGCTTGCTAATCACCTCAACAAACTTTGTTCTGATCTCCTCTCCATAAATATGCTCATAATTCTTCACCACCACATCTCCGTGCGAAATCGTGGCAAGTTGCATAGATGCGTCGCTTGAGTAAACGATCGTACTAGTCAAGTTCTCCAGTGAAGAAGAAGCTAAGAGCGGAGATGAGGCATCAAGAATACTCGCATTGAATGATTGCCCTTCAGCAAAAAAATCTGCGGACTGGTTGTTCATGGCTTTTCTCCCCGACAGTGTGGCCATCTCCAAGGCAAACATTCCGCTATCACGCTGCTTCGAAGAAAAGAACGTATTTCGTTTATGTGAAATTAGCCGCTGGCCGTAATCTAGTATCCTAAGTTCTTCCAATGGATTGATCCCAACATGGCTATCAGTTCCGATACTCCATTTCCCTCCTGCTTCCTGGTAATCTCTTAACGGGAAAATACCATCACCCAAATTTCCTTCCGTGCTAGGACAAAGAACCACATTGGCTTTGCTACTGGCAATACCCGCCGTTTCCGCTTCGCTTAAGTGTGTTGCGTGGACCAAGTGAAAACGTTCAGTCACTTCCATATTCTCCAACAGCCATTCCACAGGTCTCTTACCTAAGTAAGCCACAGAGTCTTCAATCTCCTTCAATTGTTCGGAGACATGAATATGAAACGGCAAGTCCTGCTGAAAAGTAGACGCAACCAGTGCGATATCTGTTGGTTCAACTCCCCTCATAGAGTGAATCCCTACCGCGACATTGGCCTCATCGTAGAAGGCACAGGCTGCTGCACTCGCATCGAAAAGCTTAAGGTACTCATCAACGTTTGAAGAAATAAATCTCCTTTGTTTATCTGTTGGCTCTTGTCCAAAGCTTCCTTTTTGGTAAAAAATTGGAATTAAGGTTATTCCTATGCCTGCGGTCTGGGCAGCCGCAATCAGCCGTTTTCCCATCTCTGCAAGGCTGTCGTACTCCTTGCCATTTTTGGCATGATGAACATAGTGAAATTCGGCAACATTAGTATACCCATGACGTGCCATTTCCGAATAAAGCATGGTGGCGATAGCTTCCATCTGTTCTGGATTCATTCCCAATGCCAACTTGTACATCGCCTCCCTCCATCCCCAAAAATCATCGGGATTTTTTGACCCTTCATGAGACTCTGCTAAACCGGCCATTGCATACTGAAAGGCATGGGAATGTGCATTTTGAAATCCTGGAAGCCCAAAGCCACTAAAAACGATGTCTCCTTCTTCAGCTTGAACCGCATGTACGATTTCTGTGATTTTTCCTTTGGTGTCAACGGTAACTCTGACATTTTCAAGCCACCCAGTGCTTTGGAGAAGTCCGCGGAGATAATACGTCTTAGTCTTCATAGCGAATCGATAGTTTTAATGAGTTTCTTCATCGTATTTTCAAGTACAAAAATCATTTCAGCAGCCCTTTCCTGATTGTAAGTAATCTCGTTATCGTCCATGTATAAAATCTTATTCATTTCCAGCTGCAGTGCATGCACACCATTTTCGGGTCTTCCGAAATAACGTGTAATATGTCCGCCCTTAAATGGATTATTATGATTGACTTCAAATTTCCCTGATTGCAGTCCTGCTAACGCTGAGGCAATCAAATTTGAATGTGCCGTTTGTTCATCATTATCTCCTAAAATCATGTCTGGGAAGGGTTCTTTTTGAATGGTACTCACAAGGTGGCGAATGGAATGTGCGTCCCATAATAGCACTTTACCAAACTGCTTCTTCCTTTCAGCAATGAGGTCTTCTATTTGCTTGTAATATGGCCAATAGTACTGCTCCAGTCTCCTGTGTGTCTCTCCTAAATCAGGTTCTTGATCGGGAGATCGATACAAAGGATTTCCAAAAAAGTCCGTGGTTGGTGTTATGCTTGTGATGAGCCTTCCATCATTGTACAACGGGATACTCTCAGGATCCCTGTTGAGATCAATTACCCACCTACTCAAATTAGCCTTGATTACTGTGATTCCTAGCGATGAAGCAAATGCGTACAGTCGGTGGACATACCAATCTGTGTCGTCCAGATGCTTTCTCATCCGTTTGGTAAATTTCGAATCGATTTCTGCTGGAAATTTTGTGCCGGCATGAGGAACACTGATGATAATAGGAACTGGATTGGCGTGAGGCTGGTATATTTTAAATAGGTCCATTAAGGGTCAAAGATAAATTTCATTGCCTCAGTGTACCAATTCGATTCGGAAGACTTGCACTAAATGGCTCAGAAGGCTCTATTTTTGGTTTGGCAAGACTTTTGAATAGATGCGACACAAAACACTACTAAAACTAATGCTACCTCAAATGAAAAGAATACATATAGCCCTCCTTGCTCTTCTAACAGTAACTATTTCGCATGCTCAAATGGGAAGTCTGGCCTTTTCAGTTGGAGTTCCACAAAATGACTTTCGAGAAAATACCGATGCAGTGGGTTTCGGATTTGATTTGTCCATCGCATTTCCTTTTGATGATGATGTGCCCATCTACGGTGGTCTGGACTTCAATTACATGGTCTACGGACGAAATGCTCAAAGAGAGGATTTGGTCGCAGAAATTCGAACTTCGGGAGGCACTCTTTTAGGCTCGCTGGATATTCCTCTTGAAATTGTGAACACCAATAGCCTGTTTGCTACTCATGCGTTTGTAAGAGCTGTTGCTCCGTTGGATAATATTCAACCCTACGCAGAAGGATTGGTCGGATTCCGATACATTTCCACAAATACCAAGATTTTGGATCGATCAGACGATGGAAGGTACAGTGATGACGATGACAATGTAATTGTTCGCAAAACGATACTGGATGATTTTATCTTCAGTTATGGATTCGGCGGAGGGTTTTTAGTGAAACTGAATAGAAATCTTTTTATAGACCTTCGAGCTAACTTTTTCAGAGGTCAAAGAGCTCAATATTTTGATGGCACGGACACTGAGTCATGGAATGTCGAGTTTACCGGATCTGAGGCAGCCTATGATCCGGCAAATCTTCAAAAAGGCGATCTGGATTTTGACGCGCTGCCAAGATCATCGACCACTGACTTGTTAGTGATCAAGTTTGGGATTGCTGCGACTTTCTAGTAGCCGTACTTTTCCTTCCAGCGAGCTTTTAGAAACCTTCTAAGATCTTCTTCCCTTGGGTTCTGCCCGGGATCATACAATGTGGTGTTCTGAAGTTCGTCAGGTAAAAACTCCATGTTCACAAAATTCAAATCGTGATCGTGGGCGTATTGATATCCCTTTCCATACCCTTGCTCTTTCATGAGTTTCGTTGGAGCATTACGGATCGGCATGGGAATGGCTAAGTCTCCAGTTTCTTGCACGATGGACTGGGCCTTTTTTATGGCAACATAAGACGCGTTGCTTTTTGGTGAAGAAGCCAAGTACGTCACGCATTGAGAAAGAATGATCCGGGCTTCAGGGTAGCCAATCAAATTGACTGCTTGAAAAGCATTTGTCGCAAGAACAAGTGCGGTTGGGTTGGCATTCCCAATATCTTCAGATGCCAGTATCACCAGCCTTCGTGCAATGAATTTTACATCCTCTCCACCTTCAATCATTCTTGCTAGATAATAAACCGCGGCATTCGGGTCACTCCCACGAATCGACTTTATAAAAGCGGAAATAACGTCGTAGTGCATTTCTCCCTTCTTGTCATAGAGCACCGTTTTTCTCTGAGCAGCTTCCGTAACCTTTTCGTTCGTGATGACCTTCTTCTTTGAATCATCGCCTTTGACTACCAGCTCCAGCAAGTTCAAAACCTTGCGGGCATCGCCGCCCGACAAATTGAATAGTGCTTCTGTCTCCTTCAATTCAACCTTCTCCTTTTTCAGATCATGATCCTCTTCAATGGCCTTCTGAACGATTGCGAGTAGATCTTCCTTTGTTAAAGCATTTAAGGTGTACACCTGAGACCTGGAAATGAGTGCAGAGTTTACCTCAAAACTTGGATTCTCCGTAGTAGCGCCAATCAAGGTAATTGTCCCTTTTTCCACGGCCCCAAGCAGTGCATCTTGCTGAGCCTTATTAAAGCGATGAATTTCATCAATAAACAGAATGGACTTTCTTCCTCCCCCAGCTTGCTGTATGACTTCCCTCACGTCTTTAACTCCTGCACTAATCGCACTCAACGTATGAAAGGGCATCTTTACCTCATTCGCAATGATATTTGCAATCGTCGTTTTGCCTGTACCTGGAGGCCCCCACAAAATCATCGAAGGCACTTGCCCAGTGCTAATGGCTCTTTTCAACACACCATGCTCACCTATCAGGTGTTCCTGTCCCACCAAATCAGATAGTTTGGAAGGGCGCATGCGTTCCGCAAGTGGAGATACATCTTGAAACATAAAATAAAATTACAGAGTATCTCAGTTACATCTCTGTGTTTGAGGAGTAACGTTGAGAACTTTTAAGAATACATGTGACCAGCAAATAAAAAAAACTACTACAATCTGCATTCAAGGCATGATGCAGAGGAAGCTATGAAGTTCCTAACTTTGGAAACTTTAATGTTACCTGATTTTGTTCATTTTTTAAACTGCCCGATTTTAGGGAAGGCTGCCGTACTTGACGAAAAACAATATCCAGTTCTCCTTAGGAGTTTGCTTAAAAGTAGGTTACTAGAAAAAAGTATCCTTTCAAAATTGAATAACTTGCCAACTAAAAAATATTCTTTTAAGTATGGAACTGAAGGAAAAAATATCACTTGAAGAGGTTTGTGGGGAAACCTTTAGAGTTAGAGTGGTAGAAGCTTCTGATTATGGTAAAGCTGCATTAACTCACTATCTCCATAATCACGACAATGGAGTTTCTCAATCTTTTAAAAAAGAAGCTGTTAAGCATGTTAAGCATGCCCTTGAGTATAAGTTTCCAAATGAAGAAATTAATCAACTTGTTGCCGAAGAAGCATTACAGAAAATGCTTTTTGATTTTAAAAATGAAGTCCCATTTCCAGAACCGAAAAAAATTAAATTTAAGTTTATTGATCTTTTTGCTGGAATAGGAGGATTCAGAATTGCAATGCAAAGTCTGGGCGGCAAATGTGTCTTTACCAGTGAGTGGGATGAGCAAGCAAAAAAAACCTATCAAGCTAATTTTGGAGATGTCCCATTTGGAGACATAACTACGGAAGAAACAAAGAGATTTATACCAGATGGGTTTGATGTCTTGTGTGCTGGATTTCCTTGCCAAGCTTTTTCAATTGCAGGGAGAAGAGGAGGATTCGAGGATACCAGAGGAACGTTATTTTTTGATGTTGCGGAAATTATTAAAAGGAAAAAACCCAAAGCTCTTTTTTTGGAAAATGTAAAGGGGCTACTTAACCATGACAGAGGTAAGACGTTAACTACAATTTTAAACGTCCTAAGAAATGATTTGGGATATTACGTTCCTGATCCGAAAATCTTGAATGCCAAAGAGTTTGGAGTACCTCAGAATAGGGAAAGGATTTTCATTGTAGGTTTCAGGTCAGATTTAGGAATTAATAGTTTCGACTATCCCAAACCGACTAAGAAAAAAGTAGCTTTCAAGGATATTAAGGAAGGAGAAGTGGTTTCTGTAAAATATTATCTCTCTGACACATACTTAAACACTCTTATAAGGCATAAGGAACGCCATGCTAGCAAAGGAAATGGTTTTGGGTATGAAATCATCTCTGACGATAGTACGGCAAATGCGGTGGTCTGTGGAGGTATGGGAAGAGAACGAAATTTGGTCTATGATCATAGATTAGAAGACTTTACGCCAGTAACCCATATAAAGGGTGAAGTGAATCGTAAAGGGATTAGAAAAATGACTCCAAGAGAATGGGCTAGACTGCAAGGATTTCCAGACAATTTTTTAATACCAGTGGCAGATGCATCTTCATACAAGCAATTTGGGAACTCTGTTGCCGTTCCAGCCATTCGGGCAACAGCAAATGAAATAATTAAGAAACTTTTAGAACTATAATGTTAACTGGGAATAAAGGTGAATGGAGTGAGCCTTATGCGCTTTTGAAATTATTGGCTGATGGAAATTTATATCTCGGTGATAAGAACTTTAATAAGGTTGCTAGTCTCGTCTATCCCATTATTAAAGTTATTCGACATGAAAGAAATGATCAAGTAGATTTTAGTTACAATGACAAATTGGTAATTGTTGCCAGAGGCAAAGTTCTGGCAGAGATACCCATTTCTGATTTTGTTAAAAACGCAAAAATTTGTTTTGATAAAATAAGTAACGCTCCAACAGGTAAGGGGGCATTTGAAATAAAGGAGATTGAAAAGTTCCTTTCGTCATTTTCGATCTCAACTCTAAAAGCTAAGTCAAAGCTAAAGAATGACATTACCATTCAAGTTTCTGATCCTAACACGTTTCTTTCTCCATCACTTGGATTCAGCATTAAATCGCAACTTGGACAACCTTCAACACTCCTGAATGCGAGTGGAGCAACTAATTTTACTTTTAACGTAAAGCAGAAAGTATTAACACCTCAAGAAATACTTAGCATAAATTCTACACGGTATTTTTCCGCAAAACTTGACCTTCTCGCAGGCTATGGTGCAGCACTAGAATTTGAGAAAGTAGACAGTGATATTTTCAAATCTAATCTACAAACAGTTGATTATAATTTTGATCGAATATTAGCTAATGTCTTACTCCAATACTATCAAAATAATGTTCCTTCTGATAATAGCGTGAAGAATTTCATTACGACAATTACTGCCAGTAATCCAATAGGTTATGATTTGAACATAAATGATAGTATGTACGAATTGATGATGAAAAAATTTCTTACAGACTATGCCCTTGGGATGAGGGCGGCTGATGTTTGGAAGAGAGATTATCAAGCAACAGGTGGTTACTTAATTATTAAAGAAAACGGGGAATTAATTTGTTATCATTTCTACTTCACGAAGAATTTTGAAGATTATTTATTTAATAATACAAAGCTAGAAACGCCTGATCCCAAAAGGTATAATATCGGCAAAGTCTATGAGGAAAATGGCGTTCAGAAAATGAAACTAAATCTTCAAATAAGATTTATAAAGTAGTATCAGTCAAAATGGCTAATGGATTCATGCCATTGAAAATTCCCTGTTTGACACCCATAAACAAGAAAAACCGCCATTAAAGCGGTTTTTACTTAATTACAAGCAGAGGAGGAGGGATTCGAACCCCCGGTACCTCGCGGTACAACGGTTTTCAAGACCGCCGCATTCGACCACTCTGCCACTCCTCTGTGTTTGATAGTCGTTGCGAAAATCGGATCGCAAAAGTAGCAGAATTCGGTAAACTCACAAACGGAGTTCAGGCAAAAAATGGATTTAATAATTCTTCCATCACTTCAGGCATTCTCAGAGGTCGGCCCGACTTCATGTTTACGAACGCAAGCGTCGTTTCGCCTTGGTTTAACAGAGTTCCTTCTTCATTCCGAACTTCATACAGGTATTTGATTCTCACCTTTGGATGGTCTGGGATAGTGACCTTGATCGTCAGCAAGTCGTCGTACTTAGCTGGGAGAATGTAGTTGCATTTCAATTCAAGCACCGGCATCATTACACCAGCTTCTTCAAGCTTCTTGTAGGCATAACCCAGATTTCGGAATGACTCAACCCTTGCTACCTCGTAGTACGCTGCATAGTTTCCGTAATACACATAGCCCATTTGGTCTGTGTCTGCGTAGCGCACGCGAATTTGAACTTCATGACTATACATTATCTGTAAATCCTTTCTCTATTCAAAGCTCGCTGAAATTTCCGAGCGTTCACGTTGTGTTCCCTGAGTGTTCGGGCAAAAGCATGATAGCCTGAGAAATCTTCTTTGGCACAGAAATACAAGTATTTGTGTTGCTCCCAATTCAACACCGCATCAAGTGCTGGAATCGTTGGTATATTGATTGGACCTGGAGGCAACCCATAGTTCTTGTACGTATTGTAAGGTGAGTCCAACTCTTTGTCCTTGTTCAGAATTCTCCGAATGGTAAAATCACCAATCGCGAAAACTAGCGTAGGATCTGCTTGCAGTGGGATTCTTCTTTTCAATCGATTGATATAAACACCTGCGATCGTGGGTGCTTCGTCCATTTTGTTTGTTTCACCTTGAACGATTGAAGCGAGCGTAGACACTTCTTCTTTTGACATACCTAACGCCTCCGCTTTTTGAATTCTATCCTCATTCCAAAACCGATCGTACTCACGCTTCATTCTATCCAGAATAGCCTTGGCTGAAGATGTCCAGTATACCTCATAGGTGTTAGGTATAAACATGCTGACGAAAGTCGGTGCATTAAATCCGTAGTAGGCTGCTGTGGTGTCGTGCAGGAGTAACTCTGCCATGTTTGCAGAGTCGATTTCCAAATTTCTTGTCAATATCTCTGGAAGCTGAGAGAGCAGACGCCCATTCGAAAATGTGAGCTTGACTGGCGTTTCGGCCCCTGAACGTAGCAAGTTTATGGCCTGCATATTGGTCATGTCTCCTTTTAGCAAGTACATACCAGCTTTGACTTCTTCATCGTAGCTTTTCAGTTTGGATAAAAAACTGAATGATACAACGTCGTTCAAAAATCCTTCGTCATATAGACGATCTCTTACCTGCTTAAAGGTGCTTCCTTTCGGAATGGCAAAAAGTTGATCATCCTTCTCGATCAGAATATTTGGTGTATAAACAATCTGATACCCGTAGAATGCAAAAGAGGATAGCATCATCGTGGAGATGATTAGAAAAATAGCAATGAGATTCTTTTTGCGCATGCCGCAAAAATAATTTTTATTAACGATTGGTAAGCTTATGCTTCGAGAATAGATTTTGGATAGGCGAAGGCTGCAAATTCACCATGATGAGTGATCGATATTGGTAATCGGTCATTGAGTACTGGTAAGCTCCCGCTTTTGCTGACAGAAGCAGATATTCCTTGCTCAGAAAAATGCTTAGTGATCTTCTTTCGAATAGTAGCACTCCAGTTGGAGGTTTTCTCATTTACTACCGAATATTCAAACGCTTCGCTATCTCCAGCTACAGAAAAAATACTGTCCTCATGTACCCAAATTTCCCCTTCAATTCCGTCGGACTCAAACTTAATATTTGAACCGTCCTTTCTCAGAACAATTGAAATTTCCCTTGGGGCAAATGATTTGATTTCTCTTTTGGTTTTGAAAACGGCCTCTTTAGCGGACCATAAAAGCCAAAAAAGTTTCGGATGGTCAATGTATTGATCATTTTCACTTGAAATCAAATCAAGCGAACGATTTGTTCTTTCCCGAAAAAGGGGGTCTTTTAAATCAACTATATCAATTCCAATCATCAAGTTCAGGTAGAATTTCAGCGTGTTTTTACATCTGAAATCAGATGTATGTAAAACCGCTTAGGCGATACCCCTAAAAACTGATGGGATTTTTAGCTTCCTTAAAAAACTAATTCAACCACAACCTGAACTCGATTGGAAAGATTCGTAAAAGCTAAGTGCGTTGGTGTCTGAAATCTTGTGGTGTACTTCAATATGAGGACGGACTGTATTGACGCAATAGATTGCGAAAATCTTATGCAGGATACTCACACCCAATTTGTAGATTGTTGTCAACCAAATCGGTATTTTTGATATTTGCGTAGCAACGAGTTACGTAGATTTGTTTCTCCGAAATTAAGTTGTTGGGGGTATGGAGAAATTAATGGGACTTTTATAAAATAATGTGAAGGAAATAGGTCAAACATGTTTCTTTTTGCAGCTTGAACATGGAAAAGAGAAGACTACTGCTGATATCACCCTATTTCCCTCCAGCAAATGTGATCGGGGCTAAACGTGCAGTAAACATCGTCCATGGTATTCAGAATTCGGTCGGTTGGGAGGTCGTTGTTCTTGCTAGCAAGCCGTTTAAATCTATCGACAGTAATCAGGCACTTCCCTTGCCGAGGGGTTTAAAGGTGGTTTATGGGTTCGAGAGTTTTTTGAGGCCCTTTGTTAAGTACCTTGTAAAACTCATCTTCACTCCAGATCACAGTAAGGAGAAAGTCGAGAAAGAAAAGCCGAAGAGAGAATCTTCAACTAATTCCAAGCCGCCAAAGAAAAAGATCTCTTATACTCCTTTCGATCAGTATTTATGGGACGTTCCCGGGGCGTTGAAAAGTGGTAAAAAAATCATCAAAGAGTTTAAACCAGATGTGATCTGGGTAAATGCAGATCCATGGTCTGGCCTGCTTGTCGGTCACTTTTTGAGTAAGAGAAGTGGGATTCCCTGGGTCGTTGACATGCGTGATCCCTGGACTGTTTTTGGTAAGAAAATGCTTCAAAGACCCAAATTGACTAGAAGAATCATTCATTATTATGAGCGTCGCTTTTTTGAAACAAGCAGTCGTGTAGTTTTCAATACTAAAAATGCACTGCAGGCCTACAAGGATATTTACCCAAAAGAAGTATCCGATAAATTCACTTTCATAAGAAACGCGTTCAATAAGAATCTCTTCGATTCAAAGACCAAAGAATCCGACGAAAGATTTCAGATCGGCTATTTTGGATCCTTTAGAAGTTTTGTTTCTTCAGAGAAAGTTCTGGAAGCATTTGCCCATTTTGTTGAGTCAAAGAAGCTGTCACCAGATCAGGTCGTTCTGGTCGTCAATGGAAGTGTAGATGATCAATTCTGGATCAACTTGCAAGAGTCCAACATTGAGTCGTATGTTCAGGTAAACAGCGAGGTAAAGGTGAAAGATTCCTTATGTCTTCTAAAATCTTGGGATGCCCTTTTAGTAATAGTTTCGCCCGATTACAAGTGGATGATTCCAGCAAAATTGTATGACTATTTGATTGCGCAGAAACCGATAATAGCGATTTCGAATAATCATGAAGTAAACCAAATCATTGAAGAGACTCAATCGGGAATTTCCATCTCATTCGACAACACACAAGCAATCGCTGACGCTTTTTCACATTACTACTTTGCTGGTAAGAGTGAGACACTCACCAATGACGATCTCATTAAACCATATGGAAATGCGTATCAGTCTAACCGGTTTCTTGAAGTATTGGACCAAGCAGCCAGGAATAGCAACGACTTTGATAAGTAGTCTACTTGTGTGCTAAACTAGCTCTGATAATCAACAAGCTTTCCATCCTGAAGCTTCAGGACGCTATCAGCAAGATGAAAATAGCGATCATCATGTGTGATCACAATTAAGGTCTTCCCTTTTTCTTGTAGATAACTCACAATCTTATTGTAAAAGATTTCTTTAAAGTAAGGATCCTGGTTTGCTGCCCACTCATCAAACAAATAAATTTCTTTATCCTCAAGAATTGAACTGATAAGAGAGAGCCTCTTTTTCTGACCGTCAGACAATCTTTTTGTATTAAAACTCTTGTCCTTAATCTTTACCTTTTTTGAAAGTTCCAGCATATCAATCAAACGCGAACCTTGTTCTTCAAGTAATTCGGGTGAGATATGATCAAGCTCTTGGAAGACGTAAGAATCGGTAAAGACAGCCGAAAATCTAGATCTATAGTAGGATAAATTCTCGGTTGTGGTGGGTATCCCCTTATAAAGCGTTTGACCACCTTTTGGCTTGTACAAACCCAAGATAAGTTTAGCCAGCGTGGTTTTACCACTCCCGTTTCCTCCAACAAGAAAAATGGACTCTCCCTTTTTTACTTCAAAATTTAGTGGTCCAAGTTTGAAATGCTCATCTTCATCGGCATGATAGTAGCTATGCTCAAGTCCTTCAAACTTGATCAAAGGCATGGAGTCATTCCAGCTCTCATTCCTGATTTCTTCTTCATGAGGAAAAGAGGGTTCAAGCGTAATTCCCACTTTTTCAATGTGATTGAAAGCAACCTCAATGTGTTTGAGACTCCTCAGAAAGCCTGTAGCTGAAGATAGTGGTGCAATGGTGAAGAGAACTAGTGTTAAGTACTTACCGAAAAATTCAAGTGTTACGAATCCTGTCTGGAAAATAATCACGATGAGAGCTCCCATGCCAAGAAGTAGTACCAAATCAGTTGATTTATTAAAAACTGAACCGACGACACTTTCTTTCAGGTAATATCTCATTTGAAGTTTACTAGTGGGAATTATGTGATCATCAACAAAAGACTTGGAAAACTTCCTGTTTAAGGTGAGTTCTTTTATTCCTAAAACCAATCCTTCAAAATGGACAAACAAGTTGTTAAGGTGACTTCTGGCACCGTACGAATGTTTTCGAATCAAGGGCAACGCCACTTTGGTCAAAACAAAAATCAGAAAGAACAGGAAAATAGTAGCAAGTGAAAGCAGCGGCGAATACCAAACCATGTATCCCAGAATACCAATAACGGTAGCTAAGCCAGTGGTAACTGCCGGAAGCGTACTAATGTATTGCGCTATCTTATCAATGTCACCAGTTAAGATTGGAAGCAGCTTTGCTTGGTTGTTTTCAATCTCTTCATAGGGTGCCTGAATAATCTTTCTCGACATATCCACTCTTAGTTGGTGGATGATTCTCTGCATCAATCTGGAAACAGCATAGGATGCAAGAATGGCAAGCACACCATAGGAAATCCAATAAAAGCCGAATTCAAGAAGGAAAGGTTTAAGCTGAAAATCTGTGGCCTCCACTGCCTGGTGAATACTTCTTATCACCATCGTGGAAGTAAGGCCTGTCAACACGCTAGCAATGAGAGCGACAATGAAAAGAGGCATCGATGATTTTATAAGTATTCGTATTACAACCATAGCGAAAAAATTTCAACCGCGAAGCTATGTAAATCAGCCCCGAAGAATGGGAAAGAACTAGAAATTTAGATCAATTCACTCCTCAACATCGATCCATTCATTAATGACGTAGCTGTTTTCGTAAACCAGGCCTATGGCATTATCGTCACCAAACTCATGAACAAAATCAACAATATTGCCCTTGATGATTAAATCATATCGGACTCCCCATAAAGGATCTACTTGCTGATCAAATGGTTCTACTCCATTATAAAGTTCTATTCTTAGAGTTTCAGAACCATCTTCGACAAACTGGGTAAAATCAATCTCAAAGTCAATTTCAGGACTACTGTGTATGGTTCCACTTGTAAAAATCAAGGAGTCTTCCATGTAGACCTTGACGCTGTTGTCAATTTGAGTAAAAGACAAAAGGTAGTCAGCAGATGAATTGTCTGGAGCAACTTCTTCTGCATCGGGTTTTTTTGCTTCGGAGCTCTTTTCACTAGAAGGTGATCCACAGCCAGAGACAAATAAGATAAGTCCTAAGGTTAAGTATTTCATGTATTCAGATTTAATATGATATATACGTAAGATGGAAGCTGCAAAAATAGCTAATTGATTTTTGGGCCATCCATCTATAAACTAAGCCGCAGAGAATTGGATACAGAGGTGGCTAATATGAATACTGATGCATAGTTTTGCGCTGTATAAAAGAAATATTTGTAATGCAGGCTTTAAGAAGAATTTTTCCTGTCCTAAAGTTGAGAACTCACTGGCCTACTAAGAAACGGTTAACAAGCGAGACCATTTATTCTAAATCGAAACGGAAAACTAAGCTGGAGAAAGCCAAGTCTCCTTCTCGAACTGAAATAATCAATTTCCTTCTTTCCTTTCTCAATCGAGACGCAACATATCTGGAAATTGGAGTTCGCAATCCTGCCGATAATTTTGAGCATATCAAAGCGGCGACAAAGTACAGCGTCGACCCTGGAATAGAGTTCGAAGAAAATCCAGTCGATTTTAAGATGACAAGCGATGAGTTTTTTGATGCCCTCGACAAAGGAGATGTCCTCACCAGGGACACAAAATTTGACGTGTTGTTTATTGATGGATTGCATCTAGCCGAGCAAGTTGATAAGGATATTGAGAATGCATTAAAATTCCTGAAAAGTGACGGATTTGTTGTGTTACATGATTGTAATCCTCCATCCGAATGGCATGCGAGAGAAACATATCAGTACATAGACACACCTGCGGGCTCTCATTGGAATGGAACAACGTGGAAGGCTTTTTTAAAATGGAGAGCAAATCCAGCGGTCAATTCATGCTGTATAGATTCTGATTGGGGTGTTGGCATTTTGTCAAAAGCTCATTCGATTGGTTCAAGTCTAAAGGAGATTAATACTTTTTATGAGTATAATGTTCTAGATAAGGAAAGAAAAAAGATGTTGAATCTGATTGGTTTCGCAGAGCTGAAGAGCATTCTGAAATAGAAGCAGACCGTAATATCATTTTTTGAGCTCAATGCTATGGAATGCTGAAAAAAAGACAACTTACATAACAAACAAGTGAACAATGGATTCGTCACATGTTGATGAAAATAGTGGAAGAGGCAAATGCTGCACGATTATAGTCACTTATAATGGAGCAAAATGGATTGAAAACTGTATTTCCAGTCTTGCTTCTTCTTCTTTCCCAACGGACGTTTTGATAATCGACAATGGCTCAACAGACAACACACTTGACATTGTTGAACGATTGCCTACGTCTACTCAGATTGTTAAAACCAATGAGAACCTGGGGTTTGGAGGAGCGAACAACATTGGTATGAAGTTGGCTTTAAAGCAAGGGTACGATTACTTTTTCCTTCTAAACCAAGATACGTGGGTTGAGCCTGATGCTATAGAATTCCTAATCGAGGGGCTGACCAAAAATCCAGAATACGGAATATTGTCGCCCATACACATGAATGGAAAGGGTGACGCTTTCGATAAAAACTTCGAAAAATTCACGCAAAGAAACAAGTTCACTTCGCTACCTTTTGATCAGGCTAATGTTGAAATACATACATCGCCAATTGAAGTGACATTTGTGAATGCCGCAGCTTGGATGCTACCGAGAACCTGTATCCAAAAAGTAGGTGTTTTCCATCCTCTTTTTCATCACTATGCCGAGGACAACAATTATTGTCATAGGGTAACTTATCAGGGAATGAAGATTGGAATACTTAAGGAATCAATTATTTATCACGATAGAGAATACCGAAATGATTCTTACTCTGCTAAGATGGACTTTGATCGTGAGACGGTTAAAAGTCTTCTAAACCCAAACAAAAATTTGACCCTAGTACACAGCCTGCTCATTGCTTTTGCAAAAATTATTGAGATATCAACTAAGATCAAATTTTACAAAATACCTGGGTTTTTTGGATGGGCCTTTTTCAAATTTTTCGTGTTGAGAAAACGGGTGAAAGATTTTGATGGAACTAGGTTATATAAATTTGAATTACAATAAAGAAATGGGTCCAATGGCTAAAAAACACCTCTTAACATTTGCCACCAACTTTAAGAATGAAAACCCATACTTAAAGGAATGGCTTGATTATCATCTCAAAGTAGGTGTAGATCACTTTTACCTGTATGATCAGGACGGAGGAGAAGAAGCCAGGGAACTCCTCAAGCCGTACGAAGAAAAAGGTCAGGTGACGAGACATCTATGGACGCAATGGGATGGCACCAAATACGATGGAGCCACGAAGTGGTACCAAAGAAACAAGAATCACATGGGCTTTGCGCATGCTGCAAAAACCTACCGGAGTGAATTTCAGTGGTTAATGAAAATAGATGTGGATGAGTTTCTTTATCCATTGAAAGATGGAACGAATTTGACCGACTGGTTGAAGAAGGTGGATGTTAAGAAAATCAAAGGGGTAAAGATTCCTAGAATTAACTTCGGGAATAACAATCACGTAACGAAACCGACCGAGCCACTGCTCAAAGCCTACACACTAAGAGAAGCCAACTATTCTGATCATAAAGATTTGGCCAACGGTGATTTCTTATCCAGCAATCGATTTGCCTATAGTGCCCATTGGTGGCATTACAAATGGTACAAAGGAGGTCGGATGCTTGAAGAGCAAGAAGAGATAGATTGGCGAATCAATCACTATTATACCAAATCGGAAGAGGAATATTTGAGTCGTCAAAACGTCTCCGGTGGAAGACCTGTTGGCTTGGAGGGATTCAGAGAGAAGAACGACGGTTGCAATGAAATTGTGGATGAGGGAATGCTGAAATTTCTTGATTAAGTTTTCAGCACTCCCCACAGAAGTCAATGGGCAATTTCTAAAACATAAATTTTCCTTAATACTGGATAGACAGGATAAACTGATCTAGGGATTTCTACTGTTTCCACGATTTTTAGATTCAGCTTAGTGAATAGACTTCTCCATCCAATATCTGTTTTAAAACCATTGTGGCTTCTTGACCAAGGTGAAGTTCCCAGGTGTATGTTGCCATATATCCGATCACATTCAGTCATCATAATATCTTCTCCGATGATGATTCGCTTTGAGGTGACCCTTATGCACTCTCTCAACAACTCTACCGCATTGTCCGTGTGATGGAGAACAAACATAAGAATTGAGGTTTCGAATTTTTTACTGGAGAAAGGAATGGACTTACCATTTAATTTTTCTCGAAAATCGCCTTCTTAGGATAAGATTCTTCTAAGAATTTCTTGATAAACGAAACAACATCGGGATTCGGACTGTCTCGTTGATCGTCATTTAAACAATAGAATTTTGGCTTCTTTTTTTTGAGCTTGGCGATCGCTTTTTCCTGAGTAGCGAGATTGTTCTTGACTTTGTGAAAAGTATGAATCTTCTTCAAATCAGTCACTCTGATTGGGTTGCTGACTTCCTTACGATTCGATAACATGTACTGTTTGAACACCTTTTGCATTGTGACGTTATCATTCCTCCGAAACTTAGAATTTCTTGTCTCGTGGAACTTCTCCTTATGCAACTCTTGCAACTCCTCGACAAAGGACTTCTTGTAGAATATTGGGTTGTGTTCGACTAGTCCAAGACTGATCACATCATTTTTCCTTTCGTAGATTCTGAATTTGAGGTTTTCTCCGAAAAGAGTTCCGAACACTGTCAATCTGCCATTCTCATCTATGAAATCGGACAAATGAACTTCGTTTCCAAAAAGAAAATCGTCGTTCATGTAAATAAAATATTCTGAGATACTAGGACACTTGTGAATACAGCTCTCGATGGTATTATAGTTGAATGTCGGTAAGTAGGCTTCATCGATAATTTCGTCATGATGAACAACCTTGACCTTTGGGTGATTTCTGTTCAGCCACTCGGGCACCTGAGGTCTTGCAGTCACGATGTAGATCGTTCTGATCCAGGAAGCAAACTTTTCGACAGAACGCAGACTGTACTTCAGCGTTTGATACACATCTCGTACCCGTTCAGGATTTGCATCCTTTGGTTTTTCGGCATGCTGATTGTAAATATCCAGATAATCAGGGTCATCTCCATTTACCCAAGTGTATACCACATCTACTGGTCCTATATTTTTCGCGGAAGGCAAAGCAGTATTATTAGTTCAATTTTGATTCTTTTTGCAGGAATGTTAAGAACAATCCAATACCTCAAACGGGTAGCAAATATATATCTGACAACTTGGCCCGGCTCATACCAGAAAAAGAAAATCAAGATCTTAGAAGAACTGTATGTGATTTCCGCTGAGACTTTGATCAAAACAGGAGAAGAGTTTTGGTTAGATTTTGGAACGCTTCTGGGTTACCATCGAGAAAAGGGGATCATACCTCATGACATCGATGTTGATTTTGCCATGCATGAAAAATCCTATCAGGCAATTTTAGATTTGAAAGACCTACCCGCAAGCCTTAAGCTTTACGACACATCCCCAAAGCACTTCGGTCCAAAAATGTATTTTAGCTACAAAGGATTTGATGTAGACATTTACTTTTATCAAGACCTTGGAGAGACTTTGAAATCCTATGAAAAGTCTCATTTCCCCAACGAACGTCAGGAAATTCCTAAAACCCTGGTCTACCCACTTCAGGAGATAGATTTGTTTGGGATAAAAGGATACGTCCCAGTCAAAACCAAAGAATACTTGGAATTCATTTACGGCTACGTCGGAAGCAATGGCAGCAGGGATACAGAGACAGGTTTTTGGAAAGAGAGTTAATATCTAGTCCAGCCTAGGCAGAATCTCATTTTTTGCCCTGTTCAAGTGTTCTTCATTGTCGATTTCGCACCAAACAAGATTATCCAATATCAACACATCAACTGGATATTTAGAATTCGCGATGGCAATCTCATAATCTTTTGATGTTGCGTCTTCAGCTGCTTCGTGATGATTCAGTAGGACTTGATACAATGCCTTAGAGATTTTCCAAATACCTACCAATTCCGCATCGACAGAAGAAAGATCTTCACGAATCTTTGACAAATTCTTGAGAAGACCGCTTTCCGCCTCCACGTACACTTCATCATTTGATTGCGTGAAGTCACTACAGAGAATTATGTTTTCATGATCACTGTTTATTAGACTGCTGATTGCATCAGAATGATACAGCAGATCGGATTCCAGAAGAAGAAAATCGCCATCAATTAAGTCTTTTCCATAATTGAGTGTATGAAAGCTCCCGGTAGTATCAAATTCAGGATTTTTGAAAGTACGAAGGCCCTGCTCCTTTGCCAACTTTTCGTAGTGCTCACTCAGGTGTCCAGTACCGATGATGATATTTTTTATTCCCTGCCCTTTCAAAACTCTTATCGATCGCTCAATGAGTGATTCAGCACCTACCTTCATAAACCCCTTAGGGATATCATGTGTGTAGGGTCGTAGTCGGGTTCCTTTTCCTGCAGCCAGTATTACAGCAGTTTCAATCGTTTGTGTCATATCCATTCAATAAAGCAACTTTTTTACTCGTATTCAGCGTAACTTCGCGAAAGTTATAAGAATTCAAAAAGAATAATATCCAATGAAGAAAGTATATGTGGGAATGGGGACAGACCTGGTACATCACGGTCACGTAAACATCATCGAAATTGCCCGTGATTTGGGCGAGGTTACCGTGGGATTACTCTCCGATAAAGCAGTTAGTAAATTTAGCAGGATGCCTTTCTTGTCTTATGACGAGCGAAAGAAAATATTGGAAAATATCAAAGGTGTTAGTGAGGTAATTCCACAAAACACACTGGACTATGAAGAAAATTTACGAAGCCTAAAACCTGACTATGTTGTTCATGGAACGGATTGGAAAACGGGGCCACAAAAGCACATTCGTGAGAAAGTAATCACCCTGCTCAAAGAATGGGGTGGAGAGTTAGTGGAACCAGAGTACACATCTGGAATTTCATCAACTGGTCTTCGAAATGCACTCAAAGAAGTTGGGACTACTCCAGATATCCGCAGAAGATTACTGAGAAGGTTGATTGAATCAAAAGATATAGTTAGGGTGCTCGAGGCGCACAATGGAATTTCAGGTTTGATCGTTGAAGAAACCACATTTGAAGCTGAGGGAGAAATCAGAGAATTTGACGCACTATGGGTAAGTAGTCTTACAGACTCAACAGCCAAAGGGAAACCCGATACGGAGTATGTTGATAGGACATCTCGATTTCAGACGATTGGAGATATTCTCGATGTAACTACCAAGCCAATCATTCTGGATGGAGATACTGGCGGAGTTACCGAGCACTTTGCATTGCTCGTTAAAAATCTGGATCGACTCGGAATTTCCGCTGTAATTATTGAAGACAAGGTTGGCTTGAAAAGAAATTCACTTTTTGGAACGGATGTAAAGCAGGAGTTGGATACGATTGAAGGGTTCTGCGAAAAAATCAATGCTGGGAAAAAAGCGCAGATGACTGACGATTTTATGATTATTGCCAGACTAGAAAGTCTCATAGCAGATCAGGGAATGGAGGATGCACTAGCTCGTGCCAAAGCATACATTGAAGCAGGTGCGGATGCAATCATGATCCACAGTCGCCACAAGGATGGAAGCGAGATCATGGAGTTTATGAAACATTATCAGGAATTTGAATACAAGGTCCCTGTCGTTTCGGTGCCATCCTCTTACAATCACTTCACCGAAGAAGAACTGGTGGAAGCTGGTTTCAACGTCGTGATCTATGCCAATCACCTACTAAGAGCTGCATTTCCAGCAATGAAAAAGACAGCTCTCACTATTTTGGAAAACAAAAGATCTTTGGAGGCAGACGAATTCTGTATGCCAATTAAAGAAATATTGACCATTCTGCCTAACTAAATGCTAGATCCAAAGACCTTTCTTGATACGCTAAAATCGCAAGGAATCACTTTTACTACCGGAGTGCCGGACTCTTTGCTAAAGAACTTTTGCGCCTGCATATCAGATGATGGCGAAGATATAATTGCCGCCAACGAAGGCGCCTCAGTTGGGCTTGGCATTGGGCATCATCTAGCGACAGGTGGAGTACCACTTGTATACATGCAGAACTCTGGTTTTGGAAATACCATGAATCCTCTATTATCACTCGCGGACAAGGAAGTCTATGGTATTCCGATGCTTTTGATGATAGGCTGGAGAGGTGAGCCAGGGGTAAAAGATGAGCCGCAGCACGTGAAGCAAGGTCGTGTGTCCGAAGCTTTGTTGGAAGCCATGGAAATACCTTACGTTATTTTGTCTGATGATCAGGTCAATGCTGAGCAACAAGTAGCTGAAGCTTTCAAGGTGATGAATAGCCAATCCAGCCCTTATGCACTCCTTGTTAAAAAGGGAACCTTTGGGAAGTACAGCTCAGATGATGTGGACTTGCCTTCCGACTACATGAATCGAGAGGCTGCGATAGAAATAATCCTAAGTAAAATGGATGATAAGGATGTAGTAGTTTCTACCACCGGAAAATCTTCGCGGGAAGTCTTTGAGATTCGGGAGAAACAAGGACGCGGACATTCGAAAGATTTTCTTACTGTTGGTGGAATGGGACATGCCTCTCAAATAGCCCTCGGAATTGCTTTGTCTCGTCCAGATCGAAAAGTGTATTGCTTGGATGGAGACGGTGCGATGATCATGCATATGGGCTCTGCCGCAATCATCGGAACACAAAATGTTTCGAACTACCGGCACGTTGTAGTAAACAACGGGTGTCATGAATCGGTGGGAGGTCAACCGAGCGTAGGTTTTGAAATCGATTTTCAAAAGATTGCTGAAGGATGTGGTTACAAAAGAACGCACCTTGTTGGAAGTGACGATCAACTAAATCAAATCTGGCAAGAATTTGCCTCTGAGGAAGGGCCGACGATGCTTGAGGTCAGAACGTCTAAAGAGTCAAGAGATGATTTAGGACGACCGACCACAACTCCAGCAGAAAACAAACGGTCTTACATGCAAAACTTGAAAAAATGAGCATTGAGCATCACAAGTCTATTTCTAAAACAATACTTCTAAATCCCGGTCCTGGAACAACATCTAAGCGAGTAAAGGAAGCTCAGATTGTCGAAGATATTTGTCCTCGAGAAAATGAATTTGGTCAGGTAATGATCGACATATGTGATGGTCTCTTGAAAATTGGAAAGGGCACGGACACACATAACGTAGCACTCTTTGGTGCCAGTGGAACAGGTGCAATGGAAGCTACTTTGGTATCGGCATTTGGAAAAGATGATCATGTTCTCATACTTACCAATGGAGCATATGGGATTCGCATGAAGGCCATCTGTGATGGATATGGAATCAAGTGTTCTACCCTGTTCGAGTATGGTGACGTCTTAGATCTAGGCCTCATTTCTGAAACACTTGAGGAAGGGAAGCACACACACTTAATCGTAGTTCATCATGAGACATCCACTGGAATGATGAATCCACTGGCTGAAATTACGAAGGTGTGCAAGAGCAAGGATGTGAAAATTATTGTTGATGCTATGAGCTCGTTTGGTGCCTATCCTATCAGTTTATCAGAGTTGGAAGTTGATTACCTATTTTCTAGCTCTAACAAGTGTATACATGGTTTTGCAGGTCTCTCGTATGTAATATTCCATAAAGACCGCACAGAGGAGCTGAAGAAGAATAGTAAGGCTTTCTACTTTGACGTGTATAAGCAATGGGAAAACCTTCAAAGGAAAAATCAGCTACGATTTACACCACCTGTTCAAACGTGCTACGCATTCAAAGAAGCCATAGAAGAGACATTAGAAGAAGGCGTAGAAAATAGGTGGGAACGTTACAAGGGGAATTGGCAAATACTTTTTGACGGCTTCAAAAAGCTTGGCTTCAAGCCTTTTTTGGAAGATCGTGATCAATCAAAAATATTGCTTGCACTGGACATTGATTCATCTTTCGACTTCAATAAATTTCACGATTTTCTATTTGAAAATGGTATCACCATCTATCCAGGAGTAATTCCAGAGATCAATACATTCAGAGTAGCTGTTATCGGTGACCTCTATCCAGAGGATATGCACTATGTAATTGAAAAGGCAGAGGAATACTTCAATTAGTGTAAATACAGCTTTTCAATCTCAGAGGCCACGGTATTCCAATCGTATTTTTTAACCTCCTTCAGACCTTTAATCGAAAGCTCTTCTCTTTTCTCAGAAAGAAGTAAGCCTTCAATGTTTTGCACCAAGCCATCCAAATCTTCGGGACGTGAAAAATGTTTCATCATGTCTTCGGTGAGTACATTTTTGTAACCTTCGTTGGCATAACCTGCCATTGGTGTTCCAATAGACATTGCCTCCAAGAGCACAATACCAAAGCTTTCACCATATAGTGCTGGTGCTAGATAAATGTCAGACTCTTGCAGTAGAGCATATTTTGTCTCTTCATCAACGAATCCTTTCAATTCTACATCTCGCAAATCGTATTCAGCAATGTAATCTTCTACCATTTCTCGATCGTCCCCATCTCCAGCAATAATCAACTTCATGTTTTGATACGTCATTTTCAACTGCCGAAATGCTTGCAATGCATGCATGACTCCCTTCCGAGGTTCCAGGCGACCAAGGAAAAGCAACTGGAAGGTGGAAGGATCCTTTCTGACCTTTGGCTGATTTTGAATTTCCTCAAGATCAATTCCGTTTGGGATGATCTGAATCTTTCGCTTAGAAAACCTTCTGATGAAGCCCGACTGTGTAGTGGAGACAGAAATGATTCCACCCAAGAATGCAAACACCCATCGGGCCATCAATGGCATAATCCATCGGCCAATGAATAAATTTTTTGGAGTATCATGGAATGTAGCAACGTGTTTCGCTTTGGCATACCTCCGTACTTGAAAAGGAAGAAGAGGATTCCATATGGTGTGGTAGTGAATGATATCAAACTGCTCTTCTTTCAGAAATTTCTTAAGTGCTTTCTTCTCCTCACCCAACGCTACATTCAGGTCGATTTTCGTTCCACCTATATTTAGGGAACGATTCTTGCCGAAGAAGAAAACATTAGACTCGTCAACATATTCTGAATTTATATTTGGGGCTATGATTTTGACTTCATGACCTACTTTTGCAAGGTATTTGGATAAGCTTAGGATGTGAGATTTAACACCCCCAGGTCTTGAAAAATCGTATGGACAAACTTGTGCAATCTTCATATAGTAAAACTCGTCAGTTACTGACGATCATCGTTTTTTTGTGCCTCTTGAATTCTGGATTCAAGACGCAGGCTCAAAATAAATCATATCCTTTCAAACAAGGAGAGAAAATGACCTATTCTGTTTTTTTTGGATGGTTTGACATTGGAGAAGCTGAGGTGTGGATAGATCCAGAAATTCACTTCGAGCAAGGTATTCCGCACTTCATGGTGAGATTAAATATAACCTCATCTCCTTGGTTTCGGTTTCTCAAACCAATGGATATGTGCTTTGAATCCCTTATAAATGTCAACGATCTTAGACCAACAAATTCTTTCCGGGATATAAAACAAGGAAGAAAGGTTGATATCCGATACGACAAATTTTCATACAGGGATTCAATAAGTGTTGAGGCGTACATCGAAGACATTGACAAACACAGGTCTCATAAATTTGCATTTTCTGAAATTCCTTTCAGAGATGCTCTGAGCACTTATTTGTATTTGAGAAGCAGAGACCTGGCAAATGCGACCGATCGAATCGAAGTCCGGACCTTCTTTTCAAACGAGTTATATGAGTTCTACATAGAACCAGAGGATAAGGGACGGTTTAACATGGATGGCGACAGAATACCAACAGCCGAATTTAAGTTGATTTTTCCACCAAGCGACTTGATGGCTAAAGGAAAGGCGGGTTCTGTCATCGTTTCAGCTGACGAGCGACAGATCCCTCTCAAGTTTAAAGTAAACCTTAACGTGGGATCATTTGCCTTGGTGTTAGACGAAATTCAGTATGACCAGTAGAGTTCTCATCGGTGCCCAATCATTTATGGATGATTTTAGGAAAAGGGCTTTGGAAGCTAAGGATAGCGTCTATGTTCAGGCAATGACCTTCGAAGGGGATGCCGCAGGTGAGCAGTTGATAGACATCATGCTTCAATCACCAGCAAAGGAGAAGAAACTTCTGGTTGACAATTATTCAAATGCCGTTATAAATGATTCTTTCATTATTAGTCCGAAGTATTTACGAGACAAAGCTTTTCGGGAAGAGGTTTCTAACACTAAGACAATCCTTAACAGAGCCAAGGAAAATGGGATTAATGTAATGTTTACAAACCCACTAGGATTCATGATGTTGAGATATCCACTTCGCAATCATAAGAAGATGGTAGTGGTCGATGGCAGGACTAGTTACCTGGGGGGAATCAATTTTAGCGATCACAATTTCGAGTGGCACGACATGATGATTGCCATTGAAAATGAAGATGTTGGTCAAAGTATTTCGAGAGATTTCAACAAAACATGGAAAGGAGAAAATCAATCACTCTCGGAAGAATTCCAGGACTCTACCATTTACTTTTTCAATGGTGTGAAAAGTGCAGATTTGTACGATGATCTTTTCGGAGTCATCAAATCGGCAAAAAAAACGGTGGAAGTTATTTCTCCTTATGTATCAAATCCGCTTCTCAATGTACTCAAAGGCGCATCCACTAATGGTGTAGATGTTTCCATCATTTCGCCAGAGAAAAACAACAAAGGCATTTTCAAAAATATTCTACTATCGGAACTGGGTAAGGGATACTTTAAAATGTTTGAGTATCCTGGGATGTCACATTTGAAGGCGATTTTGATCGACGATAAAACGTTACTGTTTGGTAGTAGTAATTACGATATCGTAAGCTACTATTGGGAGCAAGAAATAGTATTAGAATCTCGTGACCTCTCTCTTGTATCTATGTTTAAAAAAGAAATTCTAAATCCTGCTAAAGAGAAAGCCATTGAGATCCCGATTGGACCTGCTTCCTGGAATGCTTCCGCTGGGATAATGAAAGCTTTGGAAGTTTTTTGCCGGATAACGTCCAAATCGGTGCTCCGACCCCATTAACAATTTAGAATAGCAAAAGACAAAATTTCATGTTCAAAAAGCACTTTGAAGAAGTTTACGGGTCAATAAAACTCATCGATGTAGAAGAACGCTTCGATATATACTTCAGTCGTTTCTTTGGTCTCTATTTTGCTAAAATTGGAAGGTTTTACGGTGTGACACCTACACATGTTTCTCTTGCAAGTTTGTTTTTTGGAGTAATTGGAGGTGCACTCTTTTATTTTCAAAATTCACTGGGAATAGTAGCACTGGGAAGTTTCTTGGTTGTACTCGCCGGAGTGCTCGACAGTTCGGATGGTCAGCTTGCAAGAATGACCGGACAGTCCACCGATCTCGGTCGCGTCATTGATGGTGTGATTGATAATTTTGTGTTTGTAGCAGCCTATCTGGGTGGAAGTCTCTATTTCCTCGAGAGTTATGGATGGTGGATTTTTGCATTGGTAGTTGCGGCTGGCTGGACACAAAGTCTGAAGTCAGCTCTTTATGAGTTTTACAAATCAGAGTACTTACAGCTTGTTGGAAAAACAACATCGGGCAATATTCCACTGTCGGCAGATATGGTGGAGCCAGGTGGAGACAAATGGTACCACAAGTTTTTGCATGTGGTATACAAAGACTACACAGCAAAACAGCTACGAAACACAACTAGAACTCCTGAGTGGAGAGAGAGAGCTCAGAAGTATTCTATGGATGCTAACTCGAAAAATGAGTTCGATCGTAAGTACCGAGCACTAAACAAACCACTATTTACATGGTGGGCCTTAGTGTGCGGAACAAATACACACAGAACTGCAGCAATCGTTTTCGTTATGATGTCGAGGTTTGACCTTTTTCTATGGACGAGCACAATTTGGACATTAGCCCTTATTCCAATATCAATAAGTCAAAAAAGAAGGGATAAGAAATTAATGGAGACTTTTGAGGAGACTACCTAAGCAGTCTTCTTCATTACAACGTCCACAGCATCAGCTACTGTATTCATTTCTCCGATTACATCATCTTCTATGTTGATGTCGAATTTATCTTCAATATCCAGGACGATATCAACAATGTGGGCAGAGTTGATTTTCAGATCATTGATTAGATCTTGATTGTCAGAAAGGTCGATTGACTCGCCATCCGGTACGAATGGTTTGATTATTGTCATCAACTCTTCCTTTACGTTATCTCGGTTCATTATTCTTTGAATTTCCTTAATACCAGTGCACAATTTAAATCTCCAAACCCAAAATTAGCTTTCATTACGGTGTTAACCTCCTGATCTTTGGATTTTTTTGGAATCCTATCCTCATCGATAACCTCCAGAATTTCGGGATGGACTTGATCTAAATTGAGGTTTGTGTGTACAAAATCGTTCTTAATTTGTAATGCACAAGCCACCAGTTCTATTGATCCAGCACCCGCAATCGCATGTCCGATCATCGATTTCGGAGTATTCACGTGAGGAAAACTTCCACCCTTTAACCCTAGTGCATTGGACCAATTTCTTATTTCTATTGGATCCCCCTTGGTAGATGTAAGGTGTCCACTGATCAGATCAATCTCTTCTGGGTTAATCCCAGTGTTGCTTACAGCAGACTTTATACATGCTATCACGGCGTCAGAATTAGGTGCGGTCATAGTTCCTCCTTCTCTTTGTCCACCGGAATTCACTTGACCCCCAAGAATTTCTGCATAAATTTTTGCATTTCTCTTTTGAGCACTCTCCAGGGTTTCCAAAACCAGCGCTCCTGACCCTCCAGAGGGCACAAATCCAGATGAGCTAGCACTCATTGGTCTTGATCCAAAAGCTGGATTTTCGTTTGAATCGCTGCACAAAACTCGCATCGCGTCAAAACCAGCCCAGATATAGCGACCATCGCCTTCGGTGCTACCACAAAGCATACGATCTGCTCGTCCAGCAGCCAAGTACTCGTAGCCCATTAGTGTAGCTTCAGATCCAGTTATACATGCGGAAGAGTTAGATTGGATTCGGCTACCCAAGCCAAGAATTGAATTCAAGTACGCTGCAGCACCACTATTCATTCCCTCAGAAATAGTTCTGGAACCCAATTTCCTACTTTCGCCACGATCGATTGGATAGACAGGCATTTCTCTGTTAATCCAACTATCAAAACTCAGGTCTCCCGAGCCAACAATCAGTCCTGAGTTAAAATCAGTTTTTTCATCTGAAGGCGTGAGTCCAGCATCCTTCCATGCCTCCACTCCTGCTAGGCATGCATAGATTATTCCTTTGTTAGTTAGTTTGGCCGCAAGGAGTCTTGGGAGGTATTCGGTAAGCTCGACGGTGTCCAGACTTGGCGCTCCGCCAATTTGACTTCTGAGATTTAATTTATCAAGCTCTTCCCAATGCTGAATACCTGATTTTCCTTGCTTCAGTGCTTCAAGAAAACTCGGCACTCCAATGGCGTTCGAAGCTACAACGCCCATGCCTGTAATGACTACTCTATGTTTTTTCAATTTCCCGATTAATTAGCATCCCGGAACATTCCCCTCTGGCCACAACTGTCCCACTTTTCAGGCTGCAAGTTATGTGGCATTTCAATTTATTGAAGCGAAAATATATTTTTTTTGAGACAATGATCAATTCATCTCCTGGCTTGACGTTAACAAGAAAATCGATATTCGCGTTCGTAAATGCAGGTAAAAGTGGGCTAGGAGAATCTTTTAGGTAAATACCAAAGCATACTAATCCTATCTGGGCCATGATCTCTGTAAGAATAACCCCTGGTACTACAGGATTGCCAGGAAAGTGTCCCTCAAAAAAGTACTCATTCTCGCGAACGCTGTATGTACCAGTACAACTCTCTTGATCTATCTCCAACAAATCATCTACAAAGAGAAAAGGAGCCTTGTATGGAAGTGAAGAGATAATTTCGGATATTGATTTCATACTAATTTCTTTGGCTCATTCTTGGAAGGCAAAAGGTTGCAGCGATTTGGGAAAGATGAAAAGGTACATAACATTTGAAAACTGGTTCGTTCTGTCGTTTGGATGAAGGTGAACAATCAAATTATTTGATATCTCCAATGAAACAGCTTCTGGTGATGTCAACGTCATCAAGAATTTCTTTGTTGGATTCCCAATTATTGATCGCAGCTCTGTTTTCCAGGAGCATAGGTCCTGTACTCACGTAACGTACCTTCTTTTTGATTAACATTTCTGTAAGTTCATTGAATATCACTGCGGTGGCTCCCAATTTTTGATAGTCTGGTCGTGCTCCTATCAGAAACAGATCCAGATAAGTATTGGAATAAAATGCCTTGAGCACGTGAATAAATCCAAAGGGAAATAAACTGCCTTTCGCTTTCTGGAAGGCTGTTGACAGAGAAGGCATACAAAGTGCCATCGCAATTACTTCGTCCTTCTCATTCACAACTATGCCGACGTACTCCTTACGGATAAACCCAAAGTATTGATCTATGTAATATTGAATTTGCTTTTCTGACAGCGGGTGATATGCATACAAGTGCGCATAGCTTTCGTTAAGGATTTCGAAAACTCCGGGTGCATATTTCAAAATATCTTTTGTCCTCTTGAATTTTTTCAAGGTGAAATTGAATCTCTTGCCGACCAATTGAGCTGATCGAGCAATTCGTCGAGGTACTTCTTTGGGTACGAAGGCTCTAAACTCAATCCAACTTGCAGAAGTCTCGTACCCTAATTCCTTGAAGTGATCAATGTAGTAAGCGTAATTATAAATTGTTGCTTGCGTAGGTTGCTGATCGAATCCTGTGGTCAGTGCTCCTTCAAAATCAAGATCAGTAAACCCAAGAGGACCGTGAAATTTAGTTGCTCCAAACCCTTTTCCCCACTTGGACAATTTATCGAAAAGCATTTTAGTTACTTCGATATCATCAATGAAATCAATCCATCCGAAGCGGATCAAGGATTTTTCTTCCAGTTCCTGATCAATCTTAATTCCAGCAATTCTTCCAACTATTTTTCCTTCTTTCTTCACTACCCAATAGGCTGCTTCGGCATGATCGAAGGCTGGATTTTTGTCTTTTCTGAGCGTACTCATCTCAAAGTCGATCAGAGGCGGAACGTAGTACTTGTTGTCTTTATACAAAGAGAAAGGGAACTTGATAAAAGCAACCAATTCCTTTTTCGTGACTACTTCGTGAATTTCTAAAGACCTATTCTTAAGCTGTCTTGGTTCAGGTAATTTTGAATATTCTAGTTGCTTTGTGTAGCATCTTCTTCGAATACTGACATCATCAAAACCAGCAAGGAATTCATCCCACAAAGTCAGAACTGCTTTGTTAGTCTCTAGCATTGGTCCGGTAGAAACGAACTTTACTCCTTTATTAATGAACGCTTGGTTTAGTTCTTGAAAAATGAGAGCATTGGCGCCGACTTTTTGATATTTCGGTCGCACACCGATCAGGAACATGTCAACATGATCGTTGGACCTAAAGGCCTTCAACACGTGAATGAAACCGAATGGAAATAAGCGGCCCTTGGCTTTTTGGAACCCCCTTGAAAGTGATGGCATGCACAACGCAATGGCAGCAACTTCATCTGCTTCATCTACAACAATACAGACGTATTCCTTCCGGATAAACCCAAAATACAGGTCTATGTAATATTTAATTTGCTCCTCTGATAATGGATAGTACCCATATAGTCCATTGTATGATTCGTTGATTACATCAAATACTCCTGAAGCATAGGGAATGATATCCTTTGTCTTTTTGAATTTTTTGACTGTCAGGTTTGACCGTTTCTTAACGATGTCCGCAATACGGTCTATTCTGTCCGGCACTACTTCCGTAACGGGTCCTCGGACTTCGATCCAGTCCGCAGCTCCAGTTAATCCTAAGGCTTCGTAGTGGTCAGCATAATACGGAGCATTGTAGATGGTGGCCTGAGTTGCCAACTGATCAAATCCGCTAGTCAGAGATCCTTCAAAATCCAAATCTGTAAACCCTAATGGGCCGTGAATTCCCTTAGCTTTCAAGTCCTGGGCCCAAGCGGTTAGTTGATCAAATAATA
>JBDWQX010000230.1:0-15581 GCA_039986395.1 Cyclobacteriaceae bacterium | reverse complement strand
GAGACAACGTGTTTCATGAGAGCATTCGCTATGTTGATCCTGCATTTCTGGAGATGTTTACCTTCCCTTTGAAATGGGGCACTTGGTCTTCACTTGCCGATCCTAACAGCATAATCCTGAGCGCTCAAACATCGGTTAAGTACTTTGGTAGCGAGAATCCAATAGGGAAGGACATCAAGGCAATTTTCAATGACACGGGAATCAAGACATTTAAGGTTGCTGGAGTGGCAGAAGAGTTACCGAAGGCGCACATTATCGGGTTTGATTTTCTCGTAAATTTTGACAACCTCGGTATTTCAAACCCATCCTTTGATCTCACCGATTGGAAAGGAATGGTCAACGCTACTTTCATCCAAGTTGAAGATGCTGCCAACCTGTCTGTAATCGCGGAAGGGATGGAGAAGTACAGAAAACTTCAAAATGAAGTTGAGCAAGATTGGGCTATTACAGCCTTTGATTTTATCACCGTTAACGACCTGCATCTGGGCTCTGGGGAAATCAGAGAGGACATTTCGTACGATGGTTCGCTGGAAGGTCGCGTTGCTTTACCTGTTGTTGCAATATTCATTTTGGCTCTGGCATGCTTCAATTACATCAATATCGCGATCGTTTCATCAACAAAGCGTCTTAAGGAAATTGGATTGAGGAAGGTAATTGGGGCAAACAGGCGGTTAGTAATTGTCCAGTTTCTGGCTGAGAATCTGTTCGTTACGTTCCTTGCAGGAATCTTAGGATTCTTCCTCGCTGCCACAGTATTCCTGCCATGGTTCACAGCGTTTGCCGATATAGCTGAGGAATTCAACCTGCTGGATGGAAATATGTGGTTCTTCTTGTTTGGGGTACTTCTGTTTACAGGAGTCGTTTCGGGGATTTACCCTGCTTTTTATATTTCCAAGTTTGAGGTGGTGAAGATCTTCAAAGGAACGGTCAAATTCGGGACGAAGAACGCCCTTACTAAGGTCTTCTTGTCCGTCCAGTTGATGCTAGCCTGTGTCGGTATCACTTTCGCCGTGATGTTTGCTCAAAACTCTGGTTACCAGGCAAAGCGAGATTGGGGATATAAGCAAAAAGAAACGCTCTATGTACATGTGTCTGATCGCTCCGTCTATGATCAAATGAAAGCATCTGTAGAACAAAATCCAGATGTTATCTCACTGGCGGGGTCAAATGATCATCTCGGAAAGTCCAGTTCGACAACCATTGTGCACCTCCCAGATCGGCAGTATGAAGTACAGGAAATTTCCGTTGGTTCAACCTATTTTGAAACGATGGGAATTGAGCTCAAGCACGGTCGTTTCTTCGAAGAGCAGGGAGAAAGTGATCGCACGTCTATCGTAGTGAATCAGTTGTTTGTTGATAATCTGGCTTTAAGTGAACCCATCGGAGCGCAAGTCAAAATAGATTCGATTCAATATGACATTGTGGGTGTCTCTAAGAACTTTCATTTTAATAATTTCTACTACGAAAACATGCCAACAATCTTCACCGCCGCAGAGCAGGAAGACTACCGATTCCTGACAATGCAGGTTAGAAATGGAGCCGAACAAAGTGCGTACGAATCCATTCAAACGCAGTGGAGTGAGTTATTTCCCGAAACGCCGTTTCAGGGTGGATATCAGGAAGATGTGTGGGGCGGCTTCTATGAAGAACTTGGGATAATGAAAAAGTTTACTCGCGCAGTAGCGATTGTATTTGTATTGCTCGCAAGTCTTGGTTTGTATGGCTTGGTAAAGCTGAACATCTCGGGACGAATCAAAGAGTTTAGCATTAGGAAAACGCTTGGGGCGGATCTGAAAAATCTGGCTAAGAATGTCTTCAGTCAATACGTACTCCTTTCGGTTACAGCAGTTGTACTGGGGGCTCCACTTGGTCACCTTATGATTACAGCAATGATCGATATGATGTTCCCTGACCCTCGACCGTTTGGTTTTACAGGAGCTGCGATTTCAGCAACTATTCTTGTCCTTGTGTTGGTTTTTGTGATTTCGACTCAAATAAGAAAAGTATCCAAAGCCAATCCCGTTGATGGACTAAAAGTGGAGTAGCCATTTTCTTATGAAAGCAAAAAATCTTATTCCGAGAATTGCTCATGCCTTTTTTAAATGGTACTGCAAGCCTGAAAAGTACGAGGAACTGCATGGTGATCTCGAAGAATTCTTCCACGAACGTGTAGAAGAAAAAGGATTAAAAAAAGCTCGAATACTTTACTTCTGGGATGTTGTTCGATGTTTCCAACCCTATGCCTGGAAAAATACATTAGGTCTTTCAAACTCAAGTCTTGCTATGATTAGAAACTTCTATTTTACTACCGTAAGGAATCTTTTGAAGAACAAAAGTTATTTCCTGATTAATGTTTCAGGCCTTGCGATTGGTATCGCAAGCTTTGCCTTCATCTCACTCTATATCATCAATGAACTGAGCTACGATCGGTTTAATGAAAATCATGAAAATACCTATCGTGCCAGCAGTAGAGCCATTATTAGAGGGCAAGCAAGTAACTCAGCAGCCACTGCAGCTCCGTTAGCAGGTGTAATGCTGGACAGGTTCCCAGAAGTTGAAAGTGCAACACGTATTTTGGAAGTAGATGAGCAGCTCATCGGGAAGGGAGATAGGAAGATCAATGAAGAGGGGATTCTATTCGCTGATGAATGGTTCTTTGACGTCTTTGATTTCAAGTTGTCTTCCGGAAATCCGAAAACTGCCCTTGCTGAGCCAAGGTCAATGATCTTATCGGAATCCTATGCCAATAAGTATTTTGGAGATATGGATCCAATCGGTCAGCAAATAACGGTTGATGAGGATTCTATATTTTATACCATCACAGGAATTGTAGAAAATCTGCCAGCGAATTCACACATCCAATTTGATATGCTTGGCTCCTTAAGCTCAAAAAGTGCAAACAAGACCACAAGATGGATTGGTACAAATGTTCACACCTATGTGGTACTAAATCCTTCTACTGATCGTCAGGACTTTCAAGCTAAGATGAAGGCAATCTTCTATGATTTTATGGCACCTGAAATTGAATATTATACTGGCCTTGCTATTGAAGACTGGGAAGAAGCAGGCAACTCTGTAGGATTCGAACTTACCCCAATTACAGATATTCATCTTCGTTCCATATCCAGAGATGAATTGGAACCAACAGGGAATCTTACGTACATCTACATCTATGGAATTATTGGAATCACAATACTCTTCATAGCAATATTCAATTTTGTCAATCTTGCAACAGCTCATTCGGTCACCAGAGCCAAAGAAGTTGGAGTAAGAAAAGTAATAGGTTCAACGAAACGAGCGCTCATTTCTCAGTTCATTCTCGAATCAGTTATTATTTCTTTTCTAGCCACCATTTTGAGTGTGGTAATGATACTTTCATTCAAACCTGCATTCATTGATCTGGTCGGAAAAAACCTCGCATTTGATTTGACATCCGGATACACTGGGTGGTTATCTATGGCTGGACTTTCCATTTTTATCGGGGTGTTGGCAGGGTTCTATCCCTCATTTGTTCTTTCTCGATATAAGCCCGTACAGGTGTTGAAAGGAACATTCAGTTCTGCTGGTAAGACGGGATGGTTACGTAATCTTTTGGTCACGATACAGTTTACAGCTTCCATTGTTATCATAATTGGAACCTTAGTGGTGTACAATCAGATAGACTTCATGCTTTCCAAAAACCTTGGATTTGATAAGGAACAAACGATGATCATAAAACGACCCGACTGGGTTAGTAAAAATCTGGAACCGCTGAAAAAGGAGCTACTTGATAATCCTGGAATAAGCGCAGTAGCCAATTCAGAAACAATACCTGGAAAAAATTATGACATTCGATCATATAGACGAGTTGATGATCCTGAGACATTCCTTTTCCTAAATAATCAGGTTTCTTATGACTACAAAGATTTGATGGGCTTCGATTTGGTCGCTGGACGATTCTTTTCCAAAGATTTCGCATCAGATTCAAATGCAGTGGTGCTGAACGAGTCAGCAGCCAGAGCTTTTGGTTTCGAAGATCCAATTGGTAAACAACTAACTTCAGCGTTTAAGAGTGGTACGCTTACCATCATCGGGGTAATTAAAGATTACAATGTAGAATCGTTACATAAAAGCGTCGCGTCGGTTTCGCTGGAATTGTCACCCAACATTGTTGACAATTACCTAAGCCTAAAAATTGTAAATGCTCAAAGTGCAAGGGAAACGGTGGAGTACATTGAGGACGCATGGGCTAGGCATTCCAATGGTAAACCTTTTCAATACTTCTTTCTAGACCAAGAATATGAGACTTTATACAGGTCAGAGACTTCAACTGGAGAGATTCTGTTTGTGTTTGCTACACTTTCCGTTTTCATCGCTTGCATGGGGCTTATTGGTTTGATTACCTACACTGCTTCTATTCGCCGCAAGGAGATTGGTATTCGCAAAGTATTGGGAGCCAGCACTGCAACGTTGATTCGACTTCTATCAAGTCAGGTGATGAGACTGATAGTGATCGCTACATTGGTCTCCTGGCCATTAGCATACCTCGCTACAGATTACTGGCTTCAAAATTTTATAGATCGGGTATCCTTCAACCCATGGATGTACCTGGTTTCCACTTTCGCAGTCTTGGTAGTGGTTGGAGTTGCTATTGGATATCAGACAATCAAAACTTCACTGAGTGATCCAGTTGAATCGCTCAGAGAGGAGTAGGTAAGTATGTTGTTATACAATATGTAAAAAATACTTTACATATTGTATAACATTATTAACTTTGTGTACGTAATACTTTACTACAGGTAAAAACTACTATACAATAAGTTAATAAGATGTACTACCACGAAAAGAAGAGCATTTTAAACATTGTTAGCACTTTGTTGATCTATGGAACCTATTACTGGACTGTCAAGCAGGAGTATGGTCAGATAGTCATGAGTGCTGATGAAGAGCTTCAGTTTTGGGGCAAAACAATGTTGCTCGTCATACCAATTGCAATAGCTGGTAAAATCATTGTTCATATCATATTTAGTATCACCAATCGGTTGGTTACCAAAGAAGACCAGCCGTGCTTTGAAGATGAACGAGATAGGTTGATTGCGTTGAAGTCTACCAGAAATTCATTTTTCACCTTTGGATTCGGATTCTTACTCGCTTTGGGAGCAATCGCTCTGGGTTGGCCACTTCAAACAATGTTTGTTGTGATGATTGTAGCTGGTGTGCTATCAGATGTATTTGACAACCTCTCGCAGCTCTATTTTCATCAAAAAGGAATCTAATGGGTGAGCACAGAGTAAGTAATAACATTCGCACACTACGATTTCATAACGATGAAATGACGCAACAACAGCTAGCTGAGAAGGTTGGTGTCACAAGGCAAACCATTGTAGCTATTGAAAAAGGAAAGTACTCTCCTTCATTGGAGCTGGCGTTTCGGATGGCACGTATTTTTAATACACCTCTTGAGGAGGTGTTCTCCTTCGATGACAAACCAAAAAAGAAAAAATAACCACCTATGAAAATTTTTGTATTTAAAACTGACATTAAATCACACCTGGAAATAAGCATCCTCGCCTCAGCACTAAGAGGCTTGCGAGGTATTGTGCGATGGTCTGTAGATATGCATGACGTTGATCGCGTTCTGAAAATTGTCACTTTAGATGATGCCAGAGAAAGCGAGCTCGTGTCCTTTGTTAAATCTCAAGGTGTTTCTTGTGAATCATTACCAGACTAATATGAAAGGGATAATATGGTCACAGTATGGTGCAGCGGACTTATTGAAATTTGGAGAGCTTGAGAAACCAGTTCCAAAGGATGATGAAGTATTGATCCATCTAAAAGCTGCGACGGTAACGGCGGGAGATTGTGAATTGAGGAAATTTGATATTCATCCACTGTTCTGGCTACCACTACGATTGATATTGGGAATATTCAAACCCAATAGACCAACCCTTGGACAGGAGTTTTCGGGAGAAATTGAAGCGGTAGGAAAGGACGTAACTGCATTCAAAGTAGGTGATCAGGTCTTCGGAGGTACGGGCATGCGTTTTGGTGCGTACGCTGAATATCGGTGTCAAAGAGCCTCCTTCCCCATGGCTACCAAACCGAAGGAGTTGAGCTTTGAAGAAGCTGCGACGATAACGACGGGTGGAATAAATGGTATTCATTTCCTTCGAAATGCAGCAGTTAAGAAAGGCCAGAAACTTCTGATCAACGGAGCTGGGGGAAGTATAGGAACGTATGCATTACAACTTGCCAAGTTGGAAGGCATTCATGTCACGTGTGTTGACAGTGCTGACAAACTTGATATGCTGAAATCAACGGGCGCAGATAAGGTGATTGATTTTATGGAAGAAGATTTTTCGGGGTCTGGAGAGAAGTACGATGCAATTATCGATGTTGTTGGAGGTATCTCATATAGTAGATGTCTTAATTCACTAAACGCAGGTGGTAGACTTGTTTTGGGAAATCCTAAAACCTCCCATATGTTCCGTTCCTGGTTGACAAACAAAACGGGCAGCAAGAAGGTGAGATGGAAATTCGCAGGCGACAACGTAGAAGATTTGAATTACATAAAACAGTTGATGGTTGAGGGTAAAATAAGAGCGATCATTGATAAAAGCTACCCCTTAGAGAAGGTACCAGAAGCGCACGAGTACGTTGATAAAGGACTAAAGAAGGGTAATCTTGTAATCAAAATTGGTGCGTTTGCGCTCTATTGATCGTGAGTTGAAATTAAATGATCAATCAATGAAAGCAATAACGTATTACGAATATGGTTCGGTTGACAACCTGAAACTGGAAGAAGTTCCCAAGCCACAACCAAAGAAAAATGAGATTTGTATCAAAGTTCATGCAGCGTCCATCAATTCTTGGGACTGGGATCTTGTGCAGGGAACGCCTTTTTACGTACGCCTTGCCGGAGGAGGAATCAAGAAACCGATTAAGAAGATCATAGGCTGCGATGTAGCCGGTATCGTTGAGTCAGTAGGCGATGGAGCCACTCTTTTTAAAGCAGGCGATGAGGTTTTTGCAGACATTTCTCAATATGGTTGGGGAGGGTTTGCTGAGTATGTCTGCGCAAAGGAGAAAGCCTTTGTCCATAAGCCTTCTGGTATGTCATTCATGGAAGCTGCGGCAATTCCTCAAGCAGGAGTGATGGCGTTGCAGGGCATTCGAGATTACCGAGACATTCAGCCTGGAGAAAAGGTGCTAATCAATGGGGCAGGGGGTGGAGTCGGAACGTTTGCAATCCAACTTGCGAAATTGTACGATGCACACATTACAGCAGTTGATCGGACTTCAAAGTTGGACTTTATGCAAACTTTAGGCGCAGATGAAGTGATTGATTTCACGGAAGAAGATTTCACTGAAAGAGATGCTGCTTACGATTTGATTCTGGACGTGGTGGGACATCATTCCATTTACGACTACAAACGTGTTCTGAAGCCTGGCGGAGACTATCGCATGATTGGAGGTGCATCATCATTGATCTTACAGTCAATGTTCGTAGCGCCTTTTATCTCAATGTTTGGGAGCAAAAAAATGGGAATACTGGGACATCAGCCTAACAAAGGGCTGGATCATTTGATTGATCTATATTCAAAGAATGAGGTAAAGCCTATAATTGATAGCGTATTTCCTCTTGAAGAAACACGAGATGCCTTTGAGTACTTTGGAAAAGGGCATGTGAAAGGGAAGGTTGTGATAAAAGTACTTTAAACTCAATCTAACCCCTCTCTTTTAAGAGAGGGGAAGAATTGCCAAAGGCAGTTCAGGGTGAGTTAGTAATTGCATGAACTACTTAGATACTTTAAAAGAGAAGGAAGAATTTGCTTTGCAAATTCAGGGTGAGTTAGAAGTCAATTCAGAATGAGTTCAAAGACGATTCACTACGAGTTCAATAAAAAAGGTGACTTGTTTCCAAACCACCTTTTAAATTAAAGTTATCTGTCGGCTGATTTATCCCAGATCGAAACGATCAAGATTCATAACCTTGTCCCAAGCAGCGACAAAGTCCTGTACGAATTTTCCTTGAGAATCTTCACATGCGTAAACCTCAGCAAGAGCTCGAAGCTCTGAGTTAGAACCGAAGATAAGATCGACTCTAGTTCCAGTCCATTTCACTTCCCCAGTTGCACGATCTCTTCCTTCAAAATCATCTTGTGCTTCAGAAGTTCCTTTCCAGGTCGTACTCAAATCAAGCAAGTTCACAAAGAAGTCATTCGTGAGCGACTCTGGCTTATTGGTAAAGACACCATGTTGAGAATTGTCATAGTTTGTATTTAGCACACGTAAGCCACCAACCAACACGGTCATCTCTGGAGCTGTTAATGTCAAGAGCTGCGCTCGATCTACAAGCATTTCCTCAGCAGATGCTGCATATTTCGTCTTCGAGTAGTTTCGGAAACCATCAACACCAGGTTTTAACGCCTGGAATGAGTCTACATCCGTCTGTTCTTGGGATGCATCAGCACGTCCTGGAGTAAAAGGAACTGTTAACGTTTGACCTGCATTTTTAGCTGCTTGTTCAACACCTGCACATCCCGCCAGGACAATAAGGTCTGCCATAGAAACTTCCTTGCTAAACTCCTTCTGAATAGATTCAAGTGTACTTAGCACAGTCGCCAACTGGGCAGGATTGTTGACTTCCCAATCTTTCTGAGGAGACAGACGAATTCGACCTCCATTGGCTCCACCACGTTTGTCAGAACCTCTAAAGGTTGAGGCAGAAGCCCAAGCTGTAGATACTAATTGTGATACTGAAAGTCCTGCTGCTAGTATTTTGCTTTTAAGATCAGCAACATCTTGATCGCTCAGCACATCGTTGCCGGATTCAGGAATAGGATCTTGCCAGATCAATTCTTCTGAAGGAACTTCAGATCCTAGATACAAGGCGCGAGGCCCCATGTCTCGGTGAGTAAGTTTAAACCAGGCACGTGCAAATGCATCCGCGAACTCGTCAGGGTTATCATGGAAACGTTTTGAAATCGGTGCGTAGATCGGATCCATCTTGAGTGCCATATCTGCTGTCGTCATCATTAGATCTTCAGATTTTGATGAATCATGTGCTGCAGCCACCTTCTTGGGATTCGATGCATCAGTTGGTCTCCACTGATTTGCCCCTGCCGGACTCTTGGTCAATTCCCAATCGTAACCGAGCAAAACCTCAAAGTATTCGTTGTCCCACCTTGTTGGATTCGGCGTCCATGCACCTTCGATGCCACTTGTGATCGTATCGTCCCCATGACCAGTTCCATACGAATTTTTCCAACCCAAATTTTGGTCCTCGATCGTTGCACCAGCAGGCTCACGTCCGACATATTGTCCAGGATCTGCAGCACCGTGCGCCTTACCAAAAGTATGTCCACCAGCGACAAGTGCAACTGTCTCTTCATCATTCATTGCCATTCGACCAAAGGTCTCGCGAATATCTCTTCCAGAAGCAACGGGATCAGGATTCCCATTTGGGCCTTCTGGGTTTACATAGATAAGTCCCATTTGGACAGCACCTAGGGGGTTTTCAAGCTCTCGATCTCCTGTGTACCGTTTATCACCCAACCATTCAGTTTCAGCACCCCAATAAATATCTTCAAGCGGTTGCCAAACATCCTCGCGTCCTCCAGCAAAGCCAAAGGTTTCGAATCCCATGGATTCCAGTGCACAGTTTCCCGCTAGTATCATCAAATCAGCCCATGAAATTTTCTTTCCGTATTTCTGCTTGATTGGCCAAAGTAGGAGACGTGCTTTGTCAAGATTTCCATTGTCAGGCCAGCTATTGAGGGGAGCAAATCGCTGAGCTCCTGTACCTCCACCGCCGCGACCATCAGAAATACGATAAGTACCAGCACTGTGCCAAGCCATTCGGATGAAGAGCCCGCCGTAGTGACCATAATCGGCCGGCCACCAGTCTTGCGAGTCTGTCATCAGCTCAACGAGATCCTTCTTCACCGCACCCAAATCGAGCGCCTTAAACTCCTCTGCATAGTTAAATGAAGCATCCATCGGATTCGTGAGTGTTGAATGCTGCCGAAGAATATTCAATTTCAGTTGGTTTGGCCACCAATCAAGATTTGATGTACCCGTACCAGCACCATGCTTGAGTTCACCACCGTGGAAGGGGCATCCATTCGTATCGTTATTTCCCATTTCTGTTAGAGTTGATTTTTAATTTTTTAATTCAATATTCCATAAAGCTGATCAAATATTAGATATTAGTCAAATCAATAGTTTTTATACTTGTATAACTAAAAATTATATGACATTACAGCAATTTGAATATATCTCCGCACTGGATGAATACAGACATTATGTAACTGCTGCAGAGCACTGCTTCGTATCTCAACCTAACCTGACTATGCAGGTAAAGAAGTTGGAAGAGGAGATAGGAGTCCGGATTTTTGATCGCAACAAGAAGCCACTTCAACCGACTGAGATCGGCAAAGAGGTGATTCTACGAGCACGACAGATACTAAGGGAGTCCAAGCAACTTAGGGAATTTGTTAATCATGAAAAAGAGTCAATAGAAGGCGAATTCACCGTGGGTATTATACCAACGCTAGCTCCGTATTTGCTTCCTCATTTTCTAACGCTCTTTATGAAAGAAAACCCCAAGGTTCATTTGAAAATCCAGGAGTTACAAACGGGTCAAATTATTTCACAGTTGGAAAACGGACTCATTGACATAGGTCTTCTTGTTACACCATTAGACGAGTCATTCATACGAGAAATGCCTGTTTTCTACGAGCCATTTCTTCTTTACCTTCCAGAAAATCACCGGTTCTTGAGCGAAAAATTGATGCTGGCCGAAGACCTGGACCCAAGCGATGTTTTGGTCTTAGATGAGGGACATTGTTTTAGGGAGCAAGCTCTTTCTATTTGCAAGCAAGCAAAGTATGGTTCGTCTATAGGTTTTGAGTACCAAAGCGGTTCCATTGAGGCTCTTAAAAATTTAGTGCAGAAAGGAGTTGGTTATACATTGGTTCCAGAGCTTTCAGTGATTGATGAACTAAACTCGGTGTATATAAGAAGGTTTAGTAGTCCTGAGCCCGTGAGAGAAGTGAGTATCGCTGTGCATAGCAGCTTCATTAAAGAATCAATGCTAAATACGTTGAAAGACGCTATTCAAAAAGTGGTTCCTCGGAAGTTTTTGGAAAAGCAATCCGTCGTAGAAATTGATTGGAAATGATGCCGAAGACTTTGTTAGTTGGCATTATACTTAGCTAGAACGTCGGATACAATACTCAAGGTGTCTGCGTATTCAGATTCTTTCAGATCATCATCAGCTTTTCTCAAGGTTTGATCAAATAGTCCCTTTGCAACAAATGCATTGAGGCACTCACTGATCATAGCAGGCAGTTCTCCCGTACTAGCAGAAAGCGTACGATCCAATTCCTTCCGATATGGATCATACCATGCAGAAATTCTTTGCAGAAGTAAAAGTCTGCTGAAATAATGCTGGAGGCTTTCCAGGGATCCTGTAGCCCTGAAAAATTTCTGAAGTGTGCCCTCAAAGTCTCTGCCTTTGTGCAGACACCATAACCTGATAATAGAATGATTCTTTTCGTGCATGCTATTGTAAAGAATGTCAGTTCTGTACGGAGAGTTTACAACCAAATATTCAGAATTAGACAAGCCACGCATCAATTGATGACAAACATGCAACTCGTCTCCTTTAAACTGCATTCCTGGAGCATACCTTCCCTGGATGCTTACGAGGTTCATATCGGAATAGATTGTTTATTCACAGGTACTACGTTTATTTTTAAAGTTAAGATTTTAGAGGATTTGTTAGCTGTCAAGGTTTTCAAATTATGCGAACCTTGATGCAGAAACCTTAGTCAAACCTCAGTGTCCTTGAATTCAAATGATAAGTCTAAATTCCAGTAGTCTCTTCTCTAAAATTATTCAAGCTCAGCTTTCCATCGTTTCTTTCATGAGGAAAAATATCAGATGGAAATGGATTAGCATTGTGACTTTGGGGATAAGTTGCAATCTCTTGATCAATCTCATTCTGGATTACAAGTATCAGCGGCCGCTGGTGTCATTCAGTCTTGAAGAGTATATCAATGCAATCATCGCCTCGATTGTACTTCTCAGTGGTACAAGGCTTGTTACCAGCGGTTTAGACGATCGATTCCCATGGACCGACGGAGTTTGGAGACGGCTTATAATTCAAGCCACTCTTCATTTGCTCTTTATTATCATCACTTTGAACATCATGGTGATCTCCATTACCTATTTTTTCTACGGAGGCTTTTATGCTTTTGGCGACTTAATGGTTATCAATATTAGCGTGGTTTCGCTCGTGTTCTTTTTCACATTAATTGATACTGGGATTTACTTCTACAACAATTGGCGAAATGCTTCTAGAACGGAGGAAAGTTTTGCAAAGAGCGCTCAGAAGCCTATTCAAGTGTCGATTGGTAAATCGCAACACTTTGTCAGTCAGGAAAATATTAGTTGTGCCATTGGTCAATCTGGTTTGGTCGTTATTGTTACTAAGGAGGGAAGATGCTTACCGTACTCACAGTCATTGGATAAACTAGCAACTAAACTGTCCACAGATCAGTTCTTTAGAGCCAATCGCCAAATGATTTTGAGTCACGGCATCATCGAAACCATGGTGTCAATTGAGTATGGTAAAATCAGGGTGAACCTATCAGAGGGTGATGGCTATCCTTCAAAAGTGACTGTAAGCAGGACTAGGGCTGCTGAATTTAGAAAGTGGCTTAGAAATCAAGTGGCCTAGATGGTGCTAAAATTTGCTGTAAGGGTTCAATTGTCTGTTTTATGATGTTTGTTTTACTCGTTTATATAGTAAAGCCTATGCATCATGGCAAGTGATTGGTCGAAAATTTATTATCAGCTGATAATAAATTGACCAAATGTTGCGTATTTAGTGGTGTCAACAGCTATGGTAGTTTTTGTATTTTTTTAAATCAAAAGTTACCCTTATGAATACCGCCACAAAATTGAATGAACTCGCCGTTGAATATGTTCATTTCCAAAAACTAGTTGCACAGGACTCTCTTGAGCTTTCAGATCATTTAAAGGTATATGAATCGCTTTCCAATAAGCTTGATGAAGCTGGAATCAGCTTCTATGACATGGGTGTTTATGTTCGCTCCCAAAAGAGTAAGACCGTAATCTGACAGCACGCACATAAGGGATTTTTGAATTGGTCTGTTAGTGTAGTAGCTAGAATGAAAAATCTATTCTCTATACTCCTTATTTGTACAGCCAAAGTATCGCTGTCTCAATCGTGGCCCATTGCAGAAATTGTAGATACGGTTCAGACCTCAGTGCCGGACCAGTCCTATGCCCTGTATCTCCCTGCCAATTACGATGAGGAAAAAGAGTATCCGGTCATCTTCTTTTTCGAGCCTCTCGCACGGTCTACATTTCCGTTGAACCTTTATCGTGACCTTGCGGACAAGTATGAATTCATTCTGACTTGCTCAAATAATTCGAGAAATTTTGCTTCGGCACTGTCATCTCTAGATGCAGCAGATGCTATTATTAAGGATGTCTTTTCAAGATTCAAAGTGAACCAAGAGATGGTTATTGCCTCGGGCTTTTCTGGTGGTTCCCGAGTCTCTATGGCTGTAGCCACGCAGTTTACTGCAGTTCGAGGAGTTATTGGGATTGGAGCAGTAGGGCCAATGTATTCGCAGCATAAACTACAAGGTGCCCATCAAATACCGTACGTAGGATTGGTCGGAAATCGGGACTTCAACTATGTGGAACATTATAGAGGTGAGCAAGGACTGACGGAAGGAGGGGTAGATAATATACGCTTAGTATATAACCGTCCGCACCAGTGGGCTCCGATCAACGACTATGAGATGGGACTCATCTGGATGATGAAGAAGCTCAGTCAAAATTTGGCGGGAGGAATTGTAAGCCAACCATTCATTGACAATTACTTGCAAAAAATTTCTGACTCAGTATCGGTACTGGATGCTGTTAGAGTAAAAAAGTATTTCGAATCAGACTTTGCCGTGGAGTTGCTCGACCTACAGGTAGACAAGTCGTTATTAGCGAAGAAGGAAAAGCAATTGATCAAGACCATTGAGCTGGAGGAAAAGCTTCGTCAGCAATACCAAGATTCGTTGAACCTATCCTTTAAGCTTCGGCCGAATAGGAATTTAAATAGTCCATTAAATTGGATCATCAACGCTGGGTTATCTTATAAACGAAAGGTGGACCAAAATGAAAAAAAGCATCCAAACAGAGCAGAAATGTACGACCGCATGGCCAACTTTATTAGTGGCTCGGCTTATGAGTATTCTATTCAAGCTTTGATGGCCAAAAACTACAATCAAGCCTATGTTGCAATTGAGATTTGGTCATCGATGGTCCAAAATGATCGTTGGGAAAACTGGATGAAGTGCAAGCTCTACGCAATGAATAATGATATACCGATGGCCACCAGGTATCTTGAGAAATTGATCAAGTCTGGTTTTGAGAATGGTAAAGCACTACAAGCGGATTCTTCCTTTCATGTGCTCAGGGAGACCAAGCCATACATTGAGTTAACATCCAAGGATCGCTAGCACTTGGGTAGTGAATTTGTAGCAGTTCACACATACTGAGCCACTTATATTTTCCCCATCTCCTTGTTTGCTTTTCTTTTGGTCTCAAATAACTTCATAAATGACCAATTCAATTGAAAAGACGAAACGCATCCATTCGTTGGACTCCCTTCGAGCCATCATGATGCTCCTTGGCGTGGTGCTTCACTCGTCAGAGACGTACAATGTCGGGTCCAGCAGTATATGGCCGATCGATCCGAATGATACACACGTGTTGCAAAACTTCATTAGCGCGATCATTCATGTTTTTAGAATGCCAGTGTTCTTTCTTGTGGCAGGCTTCTTTGGAGCGATGCTCTTCTACGAGAGATCCCCGATGGCAATGATCAAGAATAGAATTTCAAGAATCGTCTTACCTTTTGCAGCCTTTCTCCTTGTCTTACACCCAGTGATAATTTCTGCCTTGGATTTCACATTGAGATCTTTTGGGATAACCCTTACAGGAATCTCGACAACGCTCACTTTGCTTCCCGAGGTGACCTACCACTTGTGGTTCCTGTACTACCTAATTTTACTGAGCCTTTTCACATTTCTACTGGCACTACTGTTGCGACGTGTTCCCTTTTTGACCAAACGCATCCAAGGATCCTTTCGCTGGGTGTTTCATAGGAGGGCATTGGCTATTGTAATCTTCACCGTTATTACCTTCCTACTAATGGTGTATCAATGGGACTATAGCGTCCCCACACCATTGTCTTTTGAACCAGAATTTGATGCATTTCTATTTTTTCTGAGTTTTTATCTGGTTGGTTGGTTGCTTTTCAAATCCAAGGACCTGCTTGTTTCCATTATGAAATATGATTGGATTCTTGCGATCACTGCTACTGTCCTGTATTCTGCTATGTTCGTGTGGTCATCTTATATTGACGATGTCCCAACAGGGTTGCTTTATGCTGTAGTCACCTGGTTGTTCATATTTGGAATCACTGGATTGTTTATTCGATACATGAGCACTTACTCAGCACGCATGCGCTACCTATCCGATGCCTCGTATTGGGTGTATCTAAC
>JBDWQX010000229.1:0-17375 GCA_039986395.1 Cyclobacteriaceae bacterium | reverse complement strand
CAAATGCCAAGAACTTCGTTGTCGTACTTTAGAGTACTTACTCCTCGGTTTGGCTTTGTGAACAGGCGGCGACTGATGGCTACACCTAGTGCAGCCATTCTTAATATCGTATAGAATCGTCTTGATCTCATTTCTTTGTTTTTATTATAAGTCAAAGTTGAGAAACCCCAGGAAGCAAAGTGAGCGTGATTTTCGGATATCAGTTTTTTCAGTGAAATACGTACGCCAAAATATGGCTTAAGCTTGTATTAAAAGTGCGCGTCAATAACCTCGTCAAGCATTTGTGCCGTTAGCGGCTTTGTTTTGTAGTCAGACAAAGCATCAAACTCGCCACTTTTTGTTTGATCGTCCGGATTATCAGATGTGGTCAACATTACTACTACCACTTTGCTCTGAAGTTCTGCATCAAGTGTGTTGTACAGTTTAAGGAAATCCCATCCACTCATTTCAGGCATATTGATGTCCAGAAATATCAAATCAGGATGAGACTCAGGATGTGATTCCTTCCCTTTCAAATAATCAAGTGCTTCCCTGCCCGATTGCATGGCAATCACGATATTAGCACTGTCGTTCTTTTTGATTGCTCGCTCGTGAATGAAGTTGTCATCTTCATTATCATCGATCAGCATAATACAGTTAATTTTTTTACTCATTGTAAACTCAAGTTTGCTATTGTGAAATAAAAAACACTTCCTTTTTCTTCCTCGGACTCGACCCAGATATCCCCACCATGCAGCTCCGCAATTTTTTTACAATTGGCTAATCCAATTCCATTTCCCTCAAATTTTCCGTTTTTGTGAAGTCTTTGAAAAATGTGAAAAATGCGCACAAAGTTTAATTGGTCAATACCAATGCCGTTATCTTTTATAGAAAATCTCCAACTCTCCTCAGTTTCCTCACATCCGATGAAAATTTGAGAGGGAGCCTCTTCTTTTCTAAATTTTATGGCGTTAGAAATGAGGTTTTGAAACAACTGTCTCAACTCTACCTTATAGGTCAAGAGTTTTGGCATTTTATCGACATGAATCGAAGTTTTTGTTTCCTTTATCAGGTTGTCCAAATCAGCTACCACATTTTTGACCAAGGAGTTACAATCCGTTTTTTCCAGTTTACGATCCTTTCCCAGTCTTGAAAAATCAAGCAGTGCTCGGACAAGACCACTCATCCGCTTGATCGCCCGATTTATACTTCCAAAATATTTAACCATTTCAGGAGTGAGTTGTCGGCTGAAATCTTCCTCAATGACCTGAACATAATTTGAAACGGTTCGCAGTGGCTCCTGCAAATCGTGGGAGGCTATATAAGCAAGTTGTTCGAGTTCCTTGTTTTTCAATTTTAGTTCGGCCATCTGCTTCCTTATGGTTTTGTCCTGTTCCCTTCGTTCGGTGACGTCTATGAATGTTGCTAAGGCCATTTGGGCGCCATTGATGGTGATGGGATTCAGTCCTATTTCCACTTGCACTTTTGTGCCGTCTTTTCTAAGAGCAATGAAATCCCTTCCTTCCATGTCATCGACAGAGGAGGATCCAAAAAATTCCCCAACTTTCTGATCTTCTAGGTCTTTAGCAATTAATATATCCTGTTTATTCCCAATCAGTTCTTTTCTGTCATAGCCAAAGAGTCTTTCGGTCTCCCTGTTTACCATTGAGATGGTTCCTTCCTTGTCAACCAAAATGATCGAGTTAGGTGCAAACTCAACTACTCGCTTGAATCTTTCTTCAGCCTGAAGCACCTCTTCTGAAAGTTCGAGAGCTAATTTTTTACGTTTGTTGTGAAATAGTTGGTACGCAGTGACCCAGATAGCGATCACTGAGATAGATCGATTTACAATCACCACCCACAGACTGGATCCTGAGGGAGAGAAAACAAAACCTAACCAAGTGAAAACTGTCGCGGCCACAGCCAAGATTGCAATCGCTCTTATATTTGAAATATACCAGCCAAAAAGAACTAGCGGAACGTATAGCGTACCGGCAGCAACTCCCAGAGGAAGCCCAACATCGATCACAAACAAAGCCAGAAGTATAGAGATGGCATATCCTTCGAACCAGGTTTTTATTCTTTTAGTGTTGACTGAATTGTACTGCCTCACTTTGAACCAGCTAAGCAACGTAATTCCTAAACTCAAAACGATGAAGCCAAATGCAGTGTGAATGGCCATTCGAGTAAAGTTGGCCCAGCCATATGTAGCTTCAATATTGACCAGATAGCCCTCAAAAGCAATCACTCCTAATGTGAATACCAACGTACTGAGAACACCTGCAAGCTGAATTAACTTTATTCCTTTTAAGAGAAGAACAGATGTGATTCCTGAAAGAAAAAAACACAGTGCAGTATTAGGAGCCATCCGACCAGGATTGGAAGTCTTGACTGTGATGTATGCCTCCATAAAGAGCTCATCTATTCCGAGATTCATCTTGAATACATATTCTGCTAGAGTGAGGAGTCCCAGAAGCCCGCCAATAATTGCCAAAGTTGATGCAGCACGCTTTTTATCCAGTAGAATCAGGATTGTTGAGGTTCCAAAAATGCAAAACCCCAGTGCTGTGTTGAATTGCATTGGAGCAAAGGAGGGATGTACTTGCACCCACGACTCATTTCCAATAAACCAGCCCAGAATGACTAAGAGACCTAGTATCAGACAAATGCCTGAACATAGGAGAATCAGAAACTTTAATAATTGTTGTTTTTCCAATTTCCGTTACTAGTCTACACTAGACCAGATTTCGTTCGACGGCATACATCACCAGCCCTGCAATATTTTTGCACCCGGTTTTTTCTAGTAAGTTTCTTTTGTGCGTTTCTACTGTGCGGATGCTGATAAACAGCTGATCAGCGATCTCCTGGTTGGAGCATTCTTCCGTGATTAGTAGCAAAACTTCTTTCTCCCGTTCGGTGAGGTCAGATTCTAGGGAAAGTCTTTGCTTCGGTTTTCTGCCTGCTATGTTGCCGACAATTGTTTTGTAAACTTCTTCTGAGTAATGATCTTCACCAGATAGTACAGTTCGAATAGCATCTACCAATTCAGATTTATTTGATTTTTTAAGTACGTATCCATTGGCCCCTAATGCAATCATCTTGTTGATATATGCTGCTTCATTGAACATCGACAAAACCAGAACTTTTTGATCCTCATGATTCTCCTTGATACTTTTCATCAATTCAACTCCATCCATTTCGGGCATGTTAATATCTGTGAGTACAATATCATAGGTATTGTCTTTCAGAAATTCTAGTGCTTGCAGACCATTTTCGGCCTCATCCTGTATCACAAATTCCTGATCCTCTTCAAAATAGAAGCGGATTCCATCTCGAATGATCTGATGATCATCCACAACAAGTATCGTTTTCATAGCGTCGTTGGTTAATTAATTGGCATTCTTACATTTACTCGAGTTCCTTTTCCTTTAGAGGATTCTATATTTATGAGTCCATTGCTTTTTCTGACACGATGAGTAATGTTTTGCAACCCATTTCCTCCAACTCTGCTGGTATCAAAGCCTTTTCCATTGTCCTCAATAGCGAGACTGAGAATGCTTCCTTCTTGCTTAAGCTGCATTTGAATCTCAGATGCTTCACTATACTTCACCGTATTGTTCAGCACCTCTTGGATGATTCGATAGAGTTGCCCTTTGACAAAATCAGATAGATACTCCTCATGCAAGTCATTGTCGCTCTTCATCACCATAGATTCTGGGAGATAGCCTACCAATTTACTAATAGCATAGTCCAGGCTGTGCTCCTCAACCTGTTTCACAGAAATATTATTAAGCAGGAAGCCAAGGTCATCGATCGATTCGTGAACAATTTCCTTGACCTTAAGTAGATCCTTATTATCTGGGAGGTTGTCTGACGTCTTGCTTACAAACATGGAAATAGCATTGAGCTTCTGTCCCAGATTATCATGAAGTTCTCTTGCAATCTCTTTTCTATCTTCTTCTTGCTTCTCTAACATCTGCCTATGATTTACATATTCCGCAGTGGTATCGACAATGGTACCATAGAATTTCCTTCTACCTTCGTCCTTGAAATCGGGTTTTAGGGAGACTTGAAAATGCGAAACATCTCCATGCTCATTTTCGATGTTGAATCGATGTTCTTGAAAGTACTCAACCTGTGTTTCAATGGCATTATTTAAACCTTCAATAAACAGCGTTCTATCCTCCTCTTTCACTAAGTGAGCCAGTTTTCGAAAGGAAATCATACTCCCTTCAATTTGCAGATTCATCATTGTCTGAAAGTTGCTGGAGCAAATCAAGACATCCTGATCTGCATCATATTCAAAGCTTCCCGAGGAAGTCAATTTTTCTGCCTGATTGAGGATCAGCTTTGCTTTTTCTGCCTTTTCAAGCAGAAGTCGTTGTTTTGTAATATTGCGACATTCGCCAATAATGCCAGTGACAATGCCACGATCTTTGAGTGGGGTTTTCAGTACTTCCAAAATTGTGCGTCTGCCCCTAGAATCTTTGTGATCTAGCTCATACGAGAGCGGCTTTCCCGTTAACATGATTAGCTCGTCTTTCTCCTGGCCAATCGTACTTATTGACTTGGGGAAAATCTCAAGTTCTGTTTTTCCGAGAATGTCTTCCTCGCTGAGTTCAAGAAATTCGCAAAAGGCTCGATTTACTTTTACGTATCTACTGTCCTCATTTTTGAGAAAAATAATGTCTTCAAAGCTGTCGAAAATTGTGTCCAGAATTAGATTTGTGTCAATCAATTCTTTTTGGAACAGCTGCTTTTCAAGAGCCATTTTGCTCTCTGCCAGAGCTCTTTCAATGCCAATTATAATCTTTTTAAGGCTGGATTTTAGCACAAAATCATTTGCTCCAGCTCGTAGAAGATCTACAGCCAATTCTTCTCCTACAGTACCCGAGAGTAGGATTATTGGAATTAAGGGGTTATTCTTCCTAACCCATTTAATCGCAGAAAGCCCGTTGTAATCCTGAAGGTTGTAATCTGAGATAATTATATCAAATTCTCTATAGGATAGCTTTTCAAATTCTTTCTTTGAGGTTACAGCTGTGAGTTCATAATCCAGTTTTGATCGGTTCAGAGCAAGACGTAGTAATTCACTGTCATCTGGATTGTCTTCCAGATGGAGTATCAACACTTTTTCTTTCCAGGTTGTCATTAGCGGTTTCTTAATTATTGGTTGAAAAATTCTCTATATCATTCTTTAGTCTTTTGGGATTTGGTTAATCAACACCCAATACAGACTGACTTTCTTAGTCACGTCCATAAATCGGGAAAAATCGATAGGCTTTACTACATAACTGTTCACTCCCAGCGAGTAGCACCTATCAAGGTCTTTACTTTCTTTTGAGGATGTCATTACAACAACCGGCATTTTCTTTAGGTCTTCGTCCTGCTTTATTCGCTCTAGCACTTCAATGCCATTTATTTTTGGCAGTTTCAAATCAAGAAGAATCAATTTCGGTTTCGCTTCACCTGCCTCGTTCTCACTTTTTAAGTAATTAATTGCTTCCTCACCGTCTTTCAGCCAGACAATATCGTTGACGAGATTTGAACTTTTTATTGCTCGCATGGTGAGTGCTGCATCGTCGTCACTATCTTCTATAAGAACAATTTGTACTTCGCTGGTTATATTCATTAGCTAGTTTTTTTCAGTTTCAGGTGGAAAGAGGAGCCCTCACCTAACTTGCTCTCTGCCCAAATTTCCCCTTGGTGTGCGTTGATTATTTTTTGGCAAAGAGCGAGTCCTACTCCTGTACCCTCAAATTCTGAATCTCGGTGTAATCGCTCAAAGACTCCGAAAAGTTTATCGGCATATTGCATGTCAAATCCGACACCATTGTCAGCGACAGTTAGGATATGGTGGTTAAGGTTTTCCTCAGCTGAAACAGTGATTGCAGGCTTTGCCACTTTCGAGCTATACTTAACCGCATTTGATAGAAGATTGGTAAACACCTGCTCCAGCATTTCCTTGTCACCCACAATAGTGGGAAGCTTATTAATCTTAATACTTTTTGAGGCGTCGGGGAAAATCTCTTTTACAGTCTTGGTGATCATCGACTGTAGATCAATTTCACGAAAGTTGGTTTCTTTCCGGTTCATTCGACTGAACTCTAATAAGTCATCGATCAGCTGTCCCATTTTCGTGCTATTGGCAGTAATTCTCTCTAAGAATTGCGATGCTTGGTCGTCTAGTTGATCCTTGCAGTCCTGGTTCAGCGCTTCCGCAAAACCATTGATTGCTCTTAAAGGAGCTCGTAGATCATGAGAAACTGAATAGGAAAAAGACTCCAATTCTTGATTGGCCTTTCGAAGCTCAGAAGTTCTATCTTCTACGAGTTGCTCTAGGTTTTTGCTAGTTTCTTCCAGTTTCAATTCATTTCTCTTTTTCTGATCTATGTCTTGAAAAAGCCCTCTCAGTTTTTTTAATTTTCCTTTTACTACTACGGGTTGCCCAATGGCTCTCACCCACTTCTCTTTATTGCTTTTCGTAATGATTATAAGCTCAAGATCCCATCCTTCATTTTTAGCTATAGCATCTTTGACTGCTTTCGAAATGATTTCACGATGATCTGGATGGTAGTAGTTAATACCATCTTCAACCTTGATTTCAATGCCACGCTCAACTTCATGGATGTCATAAACCATATCACTCCAAGAAGCTTTATTTGATTTGATATCGACCTCCCAACTTCCTAGCATTGTTATGTCTGACATTTCGTGCAAAAGATCCTTGAGATGACTTAGTTTTTCTTCGGAAATTTTCACCTCATCAGGGCTTTTGAACTTAAGCGCCTGAGGTATAACCAATCCAAGAACGCAAGCAGTGCCAAGCGAAACAACCCCCGTCAGAAGTTTAACGAATCCACTCAGACGATAGACCGGCTCCCAAAAAATGACAACATCTATTAAGTGGGTAAAACCACAGAGCAGGATAAAAGCTCCAAAAAGTGCAACAATGGCTTTAAGCTTAAGATCCAATTTTCTTCTCCTAATGTAGAAGAGTAGCATAATTGGAATTGAGAGGTATGAGAGAAAAATAGCAGCATCTGATGCGATATACATCCAGCCCTCAGTTTCTGTCCACTGACCGCACGTCCATCTAGCCGGCCAGTACTCAGTAGTAAGTAAATTTGAGAAATAACTGGAGACTGTTGTTCCTGATTTTGATGCTTCCTCTGTTGCCATCCCAGAAACACACACAACTACAGACTCTGTGTCTATAAGTTCAGTGGTTTTTGAAGGATTACAAGAGCAGCATAGTAAAACTATACTTAAGATCGTGAGTAAATTCTTTTCCATAGGTAGTGGCTGGCTTTGGCGAGCTTAGTGATTTTAGACGTTATATATCATTTTAATTTTTAGTTAACAAACAAGTCCATAAATATGTTTTGTAATCATACTGGTAACTAATGGTTTTGATTTTCAATATTCGACGAACGAAGAGTATGTTTCGGTAGAAAGTAAATCTTTGGTTGTAAGATTACATTTACTGGCATTCCGCCATATAGAATAATCTCTACTTTCACAAATAAGCCGAAGTATTCTGAATGGAATTTCAGAATAAGCCATTGACTCCCCAACGAAAAAAGTATTCTTTTTTTCACCATACGGTTCCTCTTTTATTGGGGTGAGAATATTACTACAACTTAACATTTAGCTGGTTGTGAGCTGTAATAACGTTATATTAAATGTACCAGATATAATTTTTATGGTATCTACGTGTTTTACGTATTTTTTTTGGAAAGTGCCCTACCGACTTGATAGAGCAGAAAATAGTACTTGACAAGGAAAGGTGTGATCAGCTCTATTGATACTTTCCTGAGATATCCACCAAGTTTAAAATTGCTCGGCCAATTGACCTGGAGTCAAGAATATTTTGAAAGTGGGCAGGTGTAATTTCTGAATGAAAATGAACCCTTCTTCTACTTTTTCCTTTCTTGAACCTTACCTTCAGAATGTACTTTGGACAATCGTATTCCAGATATTCGACAATTGAAGAGCGGACATCTACTTTAAGGGTCTTTACTTTGGCTAGATTCATAATTTAAAATTTAGTGCTAGTTCCTTAAGCATCCAGATAAATACTGAAGCAACTAATCCCCAGTTTGCAATTCGTAAAATTTTGATGACTTTGGTTTTCGAAGTTTGCGGAGTCTGAGAATCACTCATTTCACATTGATCTTAAAATCAAGGCTAAATACTTCCTTAAAGTCGGTGCCGATCTCTCTTAATTCCTGATCACCGTCTTCAATCATCCAGAATATTGTTACTTGGTTACCTTGTTTGGAAGCCGTGTTCAGCAATCTGAAAAGACTAAAAAGCAGCTTAGTGGTAGTTGCATTGATAACTGTGTAGTAGAAGTAACACGTGAGCTGATTGGATAGCATAAAGTGTCTTTTGACCTGATAAAATATTTGCTGGTACGCAGGTCGGACATCAAGGCTGACTGATCTTCCCATTGCTAGAAGCATATTCTTTTTTTGCATATAGCGCAATATTAGTCGTTCCCTCGGTTGAGAGAGTCCAAGCAAACTATCCTGACTTTTCTGGTGGATAGAGGGAGTAAACAGTTGTGTTCTCATAGTGTTGTTTTTTCTCATAGCATTGTTCTTTTCTTAATAAGAACAAAGTTGAAAATATCAACTGCCATATGTGAGAGGGATTTGGGTATTGTTTTCTTTGAGTGAAACGCTTAGATAAGGGAGGGGATTCCCTTAAGATTCCGTATTGAGAATCAGAGAAGACCATGCTCCGCTGCGTAGACGGTGAGTCCTGGAATGCCAGTGCAACTCGTCTTGCGATAGATACTTTTCTGAATTAAATCCAGCGTTTTTGGAGTTTGATTTAGTACACGAGTAATTTCATTCTCGTTTGCGTACTGAATCATCATTCTTAGCACCTCTATTTCAACAGATGAGAGTTTTTGATCTTCAGGGTATAGAGATAGTTTTTTTCGTCGTTCAATCAGTGCTCTTATTTTTTGAGAAACTTCAAGTGAAAAATATTGCTTGCCAGCAGTTAGATTATCCAGTGCTTTCACGAGTTCCTGTTGCCGTGTATTTTTCATCACATATCCTTTTGCACCAAGTGCAATCATTTTTTGCATGGCTCGTTCGTCATCTAACATGGAAATAACCAGGACTGGTATCGCAGGAAAACTCAGTGTGACATTTTCCATGAGTTCCATACCATTCATTACTGGCATATTGATATCTGCTATAATCACATCTACCTCGTTTTGTGACAGAATTTCAAGTGCTTGCTTTCCATTTTCTGCTTCAAAACTTACAGAGTAGTTGGGTTCGTCTTTTAGGTAGTGCTTGAGCGCATCTCGGATCATGGAATGATCATCCACCAAAAGAACCTTTTTTACAGTCATTGCACAGTTGTTTGAAAAATATTACAAATTAAACTTAACGTAAAAATTGTAGATCTGTTGAAATAGGAAAGACGAGCCTTTACAGCTCGTCTAAATAACTAGCTACGTGGAAAAGTTATTTTACCTCGATCATCTTCACTCCACCAAGACCTGAAGCCACATAGAGCTTGTTGCCCTTCAGTAATATGTGATTTACCGACTCCTTGGAATCCAATTGAAGCTTCCCAATGATATCAACTTCACCATCATCATAAGAAGCCACATGCACTCCTCCTTCACCGTTACTGATAAAAATGTTTCCATCATCGGCGGTCACCGCATTAGTGATCGAGTTGTCATCAAAGGTGTGTTGCAAAACGAGGTTACCATCAAGATCATATACCAGAAGTCCTTCCGCACCTCCAGCTATAAAAATCAGATTATCATCAACATCCATTGTCATTTTAGACTCTGCATTTGAAAATGCATTATGTGTAAAATTTCCTTTTGTTGAAAGACCTTCATTGAAGAAGTTGACATTTGATGGGTTTCCGCTAAGACAAAATACTACACCGTCCTTTTCCACTACCCATCGAGCATCCTTGATACTCTGGTAGTTTTGCTGAGTGAGATCTCTTGAGAGTTGATAGACTCCCCCGCCCGTGGTGTCATCATTACCAGACGTTACGTAAATCTCTGATTCTGAATTGGTGATACTGTTGGCAGTATAGCTTCCAATATTTATACGTGTGTTTCCATCTAAGGTAAATACTCCTTTTTTTATTGAAACTTTTTCAACAAATGCGGGGCTTTCGAGACTCGAAGTCCCACCTGCGAAATACACTTCATCCCCTAATATTGTGATGTCGTTAACATCTGCATCGTTGAATTGAATCTCCGACTTAAGTTGCACTTTGGAGTCAATTAGATCAATGCCACCATAATAGGTATCACCTGCAAAGTTGTAGCTAACCACAAGGTTATTTCCATCTCTACTTATGGAGGTAGCTTGAAGAAGATCTCCGTTGACAGCAGGTGGCTCCAATTCTGCCTTTAATGTTAACTCAATGTCCTTTGCCTTTTTACCAGCGTTGCTAGAAACGATCGTGATCGCTTCATTCTTCTCCATCATTCGCGTACTAAGAGCGGCAGCATCATTATTGATTTCAATGTCTCTTGAAACCTGAGCGTCGTCTGGTGCACATGATGAAGCAATTACAATCAGCGCCAAAAATCCCGACGCCTTACATACTAACTTTTTCATTTTCATAATTTTTAAAATTTGATACCTCAAAGCTAAATGTGGCTTGCAGCCCTTTGGAGGGGGATTTACGCATTTTGAACAATACGTTTTTTACGTACAAATCCGTTACGGCCTACCTCTAGTTTTACCATCGAATTAGAACATGAAGCGGTGGGAAGTTGTGAGATGAAGCGCTATTTCAAAAATTAACAGTCAGCACTTAATTACTAGAAAAATGAAAACATCAGATATCACAAAGAAGGAACAAGAAAGATTGGCGGCTCTTTATAGCTGTCAAATCCTTGATACCGAATCTGACGCGATGTACGACAACATTACTGCGTTTGCCGCAAATCTATGTGAGACCCCTGTGGCATTAATAACCTTTGTAGATGATGACCGACTTTGGGTTAAATCCAGTTTTGGACTTGAACAGAAAGTACTTCCAAAGAATAATTCGTTTTGCGCGCTTGCGATTGAAGAGAATGCACTATTTGAAGTTACTGATGCTGAAACGGATCGGAGATTTAAACATTCTCAACAGGTAGCTGAGCAGGGAGCTGCTTTCTACGCTGGTGTCCCATTATTAGATGCGGAAGGACATGCACTAGGCACAATCTGTGTCCTCGACACGGAACCCAGGAAACTGACTGACAAGCAAAAAAATGGTCTTGAACTATTTGCAAGTCAAGTATCAGACATGCTGATTATGCACAGAACGAAAGTCAGATATGAGACCTTGATTGAGTCCAGTAGAGATATGATTTATGAGTTGGATGAGAAGGGTAAGTTTCTGTTCGCAAATAAATCTACCATTACAAAGACGGGGTATTCTCTGGAAAAACTTCAGACTATGAATTGCTGGGACTTGATTCAAGATGATACTCGTGAGAAGGTGAAGGCACATTATATCAATCAAATCAAGGAAGGCAAAAGCTCCATTTACCATGAGTTCCCAATTGAAGACAAGGAAGGTAACACGATCTGGCTTGGCCAAAGCGTAGATTACATCTTTACCAATGGTAGAGTAAGCAAGGCATATGTGATAGCAAAAGATGTAACCGAGCTGGTACGAACTAGGCTTATGCTAAAAGAAAGTGAGGAGCAGATCCTCGCAGAAAAGAATATCTTAAACATGATGGTCTTTTCTTCTCCTGCTGCCATCGCGATGTTTAGCAAAGATTTTAAGTACTTGGCGTTTAGTGAAAAGTGGAATATCAATCAGCATATTAACGAACAAATAATCGGGCTAAATAGTGATGGGAAGTTACCAGAGCAAACAGAGCTTTTAGACTCAATCAAAGAAAAAATAATGAGAGGAGAAACGGTAGGTAAAGAAAATGACCTGGTAGTCTCCGAAGATGGTGATGAACGATGGATCCAGTGGGTGGCAACACCATGGAGTAACACAACTGACGGATCGGTTGGAGGAATCATCGTCTACGCAAACGATATCACTCATGTGATTAAACACGAGGCAGAACTTCAAAAAGCATACGAACAGGCTGAAAAATCAAGCAAGATCAAAGAGGATTTCTTATCGAGTATGAGTCATGAAATAAGAACTCCACTGAATGCTATTATTGGTACAGCTAACCTTCTCATGGAAGAGAACGAGGAGTTAGCTAAAGACGAAAAATTTCAACTTCTCAAATTCAGTAGCAACAACCTGCTATCACTCATTAATAATGTTCTGGATTTCAGCAAAATTGAATCAGGCAATATTCATCTTGAAAGTGGTGATTTTGAAATTGGAACACTTACTGAAAGTCTTGTGAACTCATGGAGACCACTTGCTAGTGAAAAAGGGATTGACCTTATCCTTGAATGCGATGAGAGCATTCCCAATGTTGTAAAAGGAGATTCGGTAAGACTAGGTCAGGTACTTAACAACCTCGTAAACAACGCATTAAAATTCACTGAAAAAGGATTTGTGCAGGTAAAAATTGAGCAGTGCGAAGAGGACAATGTTCACTTTGAAATTCAAGACACTGGCATTGGCATTCCAACTGAAAAACTGGATACTGTGTTTGAAAGTTTCAAGCAGGTAACAAGTCACCTGACGCATCAGCATGGTGGTACAGGTCTAGGCTTGCCAATTTGTCAAAACCTGGTTAGAATGATGGGATCTGAACTTGAACTTAACAGTCAGGAAGGATTTGGATCTAAATTCAGTTTCACAATTAAGTTGGAAAAAGGAGATGAAAGTAAAGTTGCCTCAGCGGTAGAATCAAAGGAAAACAAACAACTTGACATTCATGTCCTACTTGTAGAAGACAATACGGCAAATCAGTTCATCGCCAAGAGTTTTCTCGAAAAATGGGGTGTAACTCTTCAGGTTGCCTCAAATGGACTTGAAGCACTGGATCACATCAAAAGTCAGTCCTTTGATCTGGTTCTGCTGGATATCAGAATGCCTGTAATGGACGGGTACACATGCGCAAAACGAATACGAACCATGGAAGGAGACTACTTTCATAACGTCCCGATCATTGCGTTGACAGCCTCCACCATACTCGATATCAGAAAAAACGGATCTGTACTAGAGTTTGATGATTTTCTGAGCAAGCCCTTTGAGCCTAAAAAACTCTACAGCATGCTAATCAAACACGCCAATGTGGTACTCGAACTGGACCAACCGATGGTCGACGAAACAAGTGGAGAAGATGCGGATAAGGTTTTTGCTGATACTCGTCAAGATGAAATTACTCAGAGCTTGAATGCTTATACTGAAGGCGACGAGGACTTTTTAGCAGAGTTTACTGAAAATATCATACTTAACCTCGTGAAAATTAGATCACAAATTCCGCAGGCATTGATCGAACGAGATAAAGAAGCCCTGGGCGATCTAGTACACATGGTAAAACCTACAATAGAAATCATAGGGCAAGAGGATCTAATGAAAGCACTGAACGACCTCAAAACAGGCTGGAAAAGAGAACGAATCGACGAACCAGGACTTCTTGAAGTTTTACGGCTAGTCGATGAAAAAATTGAAATATTACATACCATTTTGGCGGGAGCCAAAACAAAAGAATTCGCTGGACTTTAAAATATAAAATTATGGAAAACAAGATATTAATATGTGAAGATGATGAAGTGCTAAGCAGCATGATCAAATTCAAATTAGGAAAAGATAAACTTGGTCAGATCATGAAGGTAAGCAATGGCAAAGAAGCCATGCAGGCCATAGAAAAATATGACTTTGATCTGATTATCTCTGACATACACATGCCTTTCATTTCAGGAATGCAACTGCTCGAGCATGTTCGTGAACATCGAAACAAAGACACAAGTTTTATCATTCTTTCAGCTGAGGGCCTCGAAGCAACTGTTTTGGAAGCATTTGATATGGGAGTTACTGATTTCCTTACAAAGCCCTTCAGCCCAGGCGAGCTTTCTATGAGAGTGAAAAGATTACTAGCGGCCGCATGATACAGATTGTTACAGATTGGATATTTCAGCAGGACTCTAAAGTAATTTTCGTACTTGGCTTAGCCGCATCACTATTCTGCGTCTCTGTATTTTTCCTGTCGTTAATTGTTTTTAGTAAAACTTCGAGGAAAAGGAAAAATACGCTAAGAGAAAGATACTGGCCTTACATACAGAAGAATCTCGCTTTCATCGCAATCCAATCAGTTACACAAGAGGGGTCTCAAGCAGACTACTCAAAAAGCATAGAAATACTACGAGCGCTCAGGTACAAATCCAATACAATAGCCCAGTGGATATTAGAAGAACTGATAAAGCAGAAGGCTAACGTTAGTGGGGATGCAGGTAAGACCATGCTTAAAGTATACCGAGATCTTGACTTGAAATCCCATAGTCTTAGAAAATTGAAGAGTATGAAATGGAATATTAAAGCGGAGGGAATTCATGAGTTGGAGCGAATGGAACAAAAGGAAATCTTCTCTGAATTTTACCGATTCCTTGACTCAAAAAATCACGATTTAAGAACAGCCGCCAGAATGGGCTTGACTACTCTTGCCCCAAATCCTTTGAGTTTCCTTGACCAGATAAGCGAAGAATTGAGCGAGTGGGAACAGATGTCCATCTACAATCGGTTAAGAAACAAGACAAAAGATCAACTTCCTGATTTCTCGAAATACTACAGTCATAAACAACAATCTGTTGTGGCTTTTAGCATCAATATGACTGTGAGGTTCAACTACTTCGAACTTGTACCTCAGCTAATCAAATTACTTACCAACTGCACCCCTTCACTGCGAGTAAGTATTGTGCACGCGCTAAGTCAACTTGAAGCATTTCAGGCACGAGATTCAGTACGAAGACTTCTGCAGATGTCAAAAAATACAGATGAAATCGTAGAATGCTTAAAGTTCTTAGGTCAACTTGATGATAAAAGTTGCCGCCACCTTATTTGGAAATTTATGGAACACCCAAGAGTCGAAGTAAGGATGGAAGCGGTGAACGCAGCAATCAAACTTGACCTTGAATTCAAATTCTTCAATACCGAACAAGAAGAGATGTTTTTACACTTTACAAACGAACTGATATCATGAATACTTGGCTTCTCTTTTCAGAAATGGTTGAGGTATTTGTCCTCTGCTTCTCCGTTATTCTAACGCTATGCTATTTTATCCTCTCTGGAGTCTCTTTCACCTCTATCAAACGGTATATGAAACGCAGCTCGCTGGCCAGATTCAACGACCTGATCAGCTCTCCAATGGCACCTTCGGTTTCACTTATTGCTCCAGCTTATAATGAAGGAATGACAATCGTTGAGAATATTAAATCCATGCTTTCACTCGAATACAATAATTACGATGTAATAGTAGTAAACGATGGTAGCAAGGACGATACAATTGACAAGGTTGTTCAAGCGTTTGATTTGGTTGAAGTCCCTTTCTTTGGCAATCAGCAGGTAAAGACCCAGCAAATTATCTCAACGTACAAATCGAGCAATCGAGCTTTCAAGAAATTGACTTTCGTAAATAAGCAAAATGGCGGAAAAGCAGATGCGCTCAATGCCGGAATCAATGTTTCCTCAAGCCGATTGGTAGCCTGCATTGATGTCGACTGCATTCTTGAAAACGACTCACTGCAACGTATGGTTAAGCCTTTTATGGAAGACTCAACGGTCATTGCATCAGGTGGGGTAATCCGTATCGCTAACTCCTGCGAAGTAGAACATGGAAAGCTGGTGAAGGTAAACCTGCCAACAAATCAACTAGCACGATTTCAGGTGTTGGAATATTTGAGAGCATTCCTCCTTAGCAGAATGGCATGGGCCAAACTAAACGGACTGCTACTGATCTCGGGAGCCTTTGGAATGTTTGATAGGAACCTGATACTCAAAGCAGGCGGATACAGCACGGATACGGTTGGAGAAGATATGGAGTTGGTAGTTCGAATGCGAAGTATGATGACCCAAGCAAAGAGAAAATTCAGAGTCGCGCTCATCCCTGATCCTCTTTGTTGGACTGAGGGGCCTTCAACGAACAAAATACTTATGAAACAAAGAAACAGATGGGCGAGGGGAACCTTCGAGGTATTGCGAACACATGCCTATATGTTCTTCAACCCCAAGTACAAAATAGCAGGGCTTTTTAGCTATCCATTTTGGTTCTTTTTTGAGTGGATGGCTCCGCTATTAGAATTCTTAGGATTGCTGTATTTCGTCGTTTTGCTTCTCACAGGTTCAGTATCTTGGGTTTACTTTATCGTCTTGATGGTCATGTTCTACAACTTCGCCATCTTCATCTCCTCCTTCACACTTTACGCCGAGGAAATATCATTTTTCAAATACGAAAAAATTAAAGAGCAACTGGCACTCTTAGTTGCAGCCCTCCTAGAGCCTATTATTTACCACCCAAAGATTGTTTGGGCCTCTGTCAAAGGAAACATTGATGTAATTAAAGGAGTGAAAAGCTGGGGCGAAATGACCCGAACAGGGTTTAACGAAAAACAGGTAAAACTGGCAAAATCAAAGTAATATGAAAAAGCTTCTCACAATCCTTTTTATTGCAGTTGGAGTTTTCGTCTTTGGACAGGGATCGGGATCCTATCTAGATCGTGCCAAAACGCATGCTTCTGAAAAAGAATATGCACAAGCGCTAGGTGTTTTGTCTACGGGCATAGCGCGATATCCAGGAGATCACGACCTTCGAAGCTATCAAATAAGAGTACACTTGTGGGATGGTGATTATTTAGCTGGAAAAATACTGATTGAAGATTTACTAGTAGACTTCCCCAATGACCATGAAGGATTTCAACTTCAGGTTACCCAAAATTGGTGGAGCGAAGATTGGGAAGACTTATTGAATTCAACAGAAACGGCGACATCTATTTTCCCGGACGATCAGGACTTCAAACTCAAGAAGCTGATTGCTCTCACGAATCTTGAGAGATACACAGAAGCATCAGCCTTGCTGGCTACGCTCGATCAGAATAGTCCGCAGGTAGAAGAATTGGGGAATGAAATGAAAATGAAACATCACCAGCAGGTTGGAGTCTCTTCATCATACGCTCATTTCACAGAAGCTTTCGATCCATGGATTTTGGGGACGGTGAGGTATCAACGAATCTCCAGAAGCTCTTTAAACGTATCTGCTACTTATGGACGAATGTTCAATCAAAATGGAACCAGTTTCAATGCAGAATACTATCCTAAATTTTCAAAGAATCTCACAGGATTCCTTGAACTGGGAGGTAGTCAGTCCGCTATTTTCCCAGAGCTAAGAGCAGGAGCAGAAGTGACCGCTATCGTAACAAAATTTGAGCTGTCCATTGGTGGAAAAGTGCTTCAATTCAAGAATCAAAAAGAAGCTGCTACCT
>JBDWQX010000228.1:0-13445 GCA_039986395.1 Cyclobacteriaceae bacterium | reverse complement strand
TTGAGTGCCACTAACATCGCCAGCTAGGGCTCCCGAAAAATTTGTCGTTGTAATACCAGTTAACGCACTTCCATCCAGGGCAGGTAAGGTAGCTGCTACTCCAAACTGAAGAACCTGACCAACTCCTGTTCCAACATCTGCTGTCGTAAGATCATCCGTGTCGTCTAAATCAAGACTCGTCGCTCCTATCACTGTAGTCGTTGCTGTGTTGATATTTGCTGCGGTTGAACCACCAACATTATCTACCACTGTTGCACCTTGGGTGCCACTAACATCGCCAGCTAGGGCTCCTGAAAAATTTACAGCAGAGATATTGGTGATCGCACTGCCGTCCCCTGCCAGATTCGTCCCTGTAATGTTTCCAGTAGTCACAATATTCTGTGCTCCAAAGCTTGGATTGATCTTGGTTCCAGCTATTGCTGCTGCCACATTTACATCAGCATTTACGATTGATCCATCGGTTATACTACTGCTATTGACAGAGTTGGCTCCGATTGCTGCAGTAATCCCTGTCAGCAGGCTACCGTCCACTGCTGGGAGCTGACTACCAGCACCCAACTGAAGGATATCACCCGGATTTGTTCCAATGTTTACAGATAAGGGAGTAATGACTCCGTCTCCATTTATTGTTGTACCATCAACTGTTACACCAGCTTGTGTATCCACATAATTTTTGGTTGCAACATCTTGTGGATTGGTAGGGTCACCTGCCCCTGTAATTACAACACCATTCGCATCTGCGCCATTTGCTAGCACATTAGCTAACGTCTGGTCGACAGCCATTTTTACCCAACCCACCCCTGTCACCCAGAAGTAAAAGTTATCTTCATCTTGGTCATAGACCATAATGCCATTATCAGCTGCGGCATCATTTTTGGCTGCGAGTGTTGTACCTAAAGTTGTCCTTTGAGCACTGGTAAGCTTCGGCACAAGAAGCCCTTGATCATTAAAGGGTGATACCAAATGCAAAACGGCATTCGGATTGGGGCTATCAATGTTTACTCCCGCAGAATGCTGCTGCGAAAAACCAAAAAACGAGACGAAAGTAAGTAGCAGGACTGGTAAGATCCTTCTTTTGATGAGTGTGGCTTCCACGATGTTAGTATTTAGTGATTTAATTGGACTTTATCCAATTTCAAAGATATTCATTTGGATTCCAATCGAAATGAAATCAAAGGTTATTCGATCGACGACATAAATGTTCGGATTAACAGATGAAACAAGGTCTCAAAACCTCTTGTTGCGGCTCACGAAGATTACTAGCACACAGCGAATGGTTCACAGTTCAGATCCTGTCAAAGTTCTGTCAGGCTTTTAATTTGAAGCAGTCACTTGCAGGTTAATCGCATCCCTTGCTACCTTTGCAAAAGCATTTGTCATGTTTCGTGGCGATCCACTTGCTGTGGAAAAAGCTTCAGACATTGCTGTTGCAGAGATTTTTCTTAAGAAGCAGCTTTATTACCAATGAAAGGTGTGATACAGGCAAAAATCTAGATCTGGAGTGCAAAGAGAAAAATATGATAAACTCGCTGGTAAAATTGAAGAAGAGTAAATATTAAGTTATCCTTGAATTTGAATTGTTAGAATATTAAAAAACTATGAAAAAGCACTTATTGAATTTCTTGTCGTTAGCAATCGTTGCTGCGTTCCTTGTATCCTGTGGTGGAGGCACCAAAGAGGATGCAAACGCTGAAAAGAAGCAGGAGATTGAGGAGTTCGTGGAAAAGGAATTTACCTATCCAATGCCAACTTCGTTTGAGGTGACACGAATGTTAGATGACGCTAACACCACCTTCAATGCTGAAATTGTTAACGATCCCGCAAAAGCAGATCAATACGTTACCACATGGCAAAAAGCTGCAAACCTTGGTGTTTATGGGGCTGATTTGAGCTATGCTGCCACTTTTGACAAGACGCAGGAAACCATCGACTACTTGGAGGTTTTGCGAAAAATGATAGATGATCTAAATATCACTTCTGCCTTCAACAGTAAAATGGCGGAGAGAATTGAAGGCAATCTTGAGAACATCGATTCGCTGATTTTCATCGTAACTGAGTCTTTTTACGATACCTACAATTATCTAAATCAAAACGGTGAAGAGAAAACTTCAATTCTTGTCATCGCTGGAAGTGTGATTGAAGGTTTACATATCACCTGCGAACTTGTGAAAATGAGTGAAAACAAAGCAGAGTTGATGAAAGTATTGGCCAATCAAAAACTACAGGTTATCAAGTTGGTTGAACTCATGGAGAAGTTTCAAGATGATACAAATGTGTCTAGAGTACTTCCCGACTTGCGATACATTAACCTTGTATTTGATCAATTAGGTGAGGATACCAGTATGACGGAGGGTCAATTCTCAGATGTAGCCAATAGTGTGAAATCAATGAGAGATCATATTGTTAGCTAAATAAAAACTTAAAACATATTTTTAGAGCCTCAATCTGGGAGATATCGAGATTGAGGCTTTTTTTGTAAGCCAGTATGACCGAATCCATCATCAATGCACTTGTCCACCTCTTTGCAATTATCGAAAGTGCAAAGGAGGATACAGGTGTTGTAGATTCCGGCGAACTGGTCATCAAACCCTACCTGCAGAATAATTTCAATAACGATTCCCTTACTGCGGAATACATCAATCTCTTCTATGATTACTTGAATTTCTACAAGAACACTGCGGTTCCTTCAAAGGGTTCTGAAGTAAATGTTGACAGTACGAGCATTTTGCAGATAGCGAAGATTTGCAATCAGTTAAATAAAGAGCTACTACAGTCCGAACGCTTGATCGTATTTATGCAACTGATGGAGTTAATCAATGCTGATGAACAGGTTGCTGAAAAGGAAGAGGAGTTTGCTTCGCTTGTGGCCTTGAATTTTAACCTTAACCAAGATGACGTTAAGAATTTAAAATCATTCATCATTCATCCTGATTTTAGAGAGGTTAGCAAAAACAGTTTACTGTATATCGACAATAAGCAGACGGAGTGGCCAGAAGATGTTGCTTGGATCATTCGTAAAAAGAAAGTTGACCAGAATGAACCACGTCACCTCTTCATAGAAAATCTTTTTGGCAAATTGTCGGTGCTATACTTGAAGAGTGTCGACAGTTATGTATTTCGGTACGATGGTCCGCTTAACCTTTATCTGGAGGGGACAAAGATAATTCCAGCCAAAGCCTATATTTTAAGGCCTGGAGCAATTATCAAAGGCCCAAATATCAATTCCATTTACGAGACGGAGATCACCCGTCAGTTCATACAAGAAAAATCCAGTGCCAGAGTTGTGATCGCTGGCGATGATCTGGAATTCAAGTTCAAGAACAGCAACAACGGACTAAAATCCTTCACATTCTCTGAAGATTCTGGACGTCTTATTGGAATCATGGGTGGTAGCGGCACGGGCAAATCAACGCTGATGAACCTACTGAATGGTAAGATTGTCCCGACTGATGGACGTGTTCATATCAATGGATTTCCGCTTGAAAAAGCTTCCATGGAAGGTGTAATCGGGTATGTGCCTCAAGATGATCTATTGTTTGAGGAGCTTACTGTGTACCAGAACCTTTTTTTTAATGCTCGGATTTGTTTTAGTGACTTTTCACAGGAGTTGCTCGACAAAACAGTTGACAAAGTCCTGGACGACCTTGACCTACAAGAAATCAGAGACTTGAAAGTAGGCGATCCTTTGAACAAGACGATCAGTGGTGGGCAAAGAAAGCGACTGAATATTGCCTTGGAGTTGATGCGTGAGCCGTCCGTTCTTTTTGTAGATGAGCCAACTTCTGGTCTTTCTTCAAATGATTCCGAGAAGATGATGCTTCTCTTGAAAGATCTGGCACGAAGGGGCAAATTGGTAGTGGCTATTCTTCATCAACCGTCATCAGACATTTTCAAATTGCTAGATAAACTCTGGATTCTTGACAAAGGCGGGTATCCGATTTACGATGGAAATCCAGTAGATGCCGTGGTCTACTTCAAAACCATGAGTACGCAGGTAAATGCTGCAGAAAGTGAATGTCCAAGATGTGGCAATGTAATTCCAGATCAGATACTACAGATAATCGAGGCGCGAGAAATCAATGATGATGGATCTACAACCAGGAAGAGAAGGGTTCAACCGCACGTTTGGTATTCGAAATATCAGGAAAATATTCTTCCAAAAGTAAATAAGCTAAGGTACGAGACGACACTCCCTCCTACCAATTTCAACATTCCCGACCTTTGGAATCAGTTCAAAATTTTCAGTAAGCGCAATCTTCTTTCAAAAATTTCCAACAGGCAATATGTTATCATAAACCTATTTGAGGCTCCGCTCCTCGCTTTCATTTTGGGTTATTTCTCGAAGTATTCTCCAGAAGGTGAGTACGCTTTCTCAGAAAACATAAACCTCCCAGTATATCTATTCATGTCAGTAGTCGTCGCACTGTTCACTGGTTTGACAGTCAGTGCACAGGAAATATACAAGGACCGACAAATACTGGAGCGAGAGTCCTTTCTAAACCTTTCTAGGTTTAGCTACTTGAATTCAAAGATGTTCTACCTCTTCATCCTCTCCGCAATACAGAGTCTCAGTTTCGTGATGATTGGTAATTTCATTTTGGAAATCCATGGGATGACTTTTTACTACTGGTTGGTGTTGTTCTCCACTTCGTGCTTTGCAAATATGGTTGGCTTGAACATTTCATCAGCCCTAAATTCCGTCATCACAATCTACATTTTGATTCCTTTCATTTTGGTACCTCAGTTGCTCTTAGGTGGCGCGATGATAAAATTTGATGAATTACATCACACCATCAGCAACCAAAAGAATGTACCAATCGTGGGTGATATGATGGCCTCACGATGGGCTTACGAAGCACTTGCTGTTGCGCAGTTTAGCTACAACGATTACGAAAAACACTTCTTTGAAATCAATCAAGAAATAAGCAAGAACTCCGTTCAAAGATCCTTTTTGATTCCTGAGTTGATGTCCATCAATCGGCAATTGATGAACGATTCAACTAGATGGAATAGCTCACCACAGAGCTTTAGAATTTTACAGACAGAAATCGATAGACTGACTAACGTGCATCAACTTCGGGCTTTCTCAAACGCAGTAAGTATTACTCCTGAGCGATACTCAGTGGCAATGGGACGAAGGCTGGATGCTTACCTACAAAATATCAAAAGTCACTTTGCCAGAGAATACATCTTATCTACGGAGGTGAAGGACTCCATCTATAGAAAGCTAATCGAAACCATTGGAAGAGAGGAGTTTATCTCCTTAGAAAAGAAGTACAACAATGAATTTCTGGAAGATCTATTAATGAATACAGCACACCTCGACATGGTGTACCGAGGAAGTGATCAACTTATTCAAAAGAAAGATCCAATCATGATGCGACCATATTCACATATGGGGCGGGCGCATTTCTATGCACCATACAAAATCATAGGTAGCTGGGAGATTTCCACCTTTACCTTCAATCTCATTTTTATCTGGGCCATGTCTGCATTTCTTTATGTGACATTACTGGACAACAGTTTGAAAAAACTAATCAAGTTCTTCGAATCACCTCCTGTGAGCAAGGCTGACGAGCAAAATCTCTCGGCGTTTGGCAGACTGTTCGATACCGTCAAGATTCTACTCAATTACCCTAAAGTGTACCGTCGAGCCCGAAAAATGGCTCGACTTAAAAAAGTATAACCAATGAAGAAAGACATTTCTCTAACATCCCTGATCTTACGTGTTTCCCTTGGCTCCATGATGCTAACTCATGGCTATGGGAAATTTATGAACCTCATTTCCGGAGAAACTGGATTCGCAGATCCGTTTGGACTGGGGCAACTACCTTCGTTAATCTTTGCAGTTTTTGCTGAATTTTTCTGTTCAATTTTCCTTATAGTAGGCTTTAAATCTCGGCTGGCTGCGATCCCTCCTGCCATCGTAATGCTGGTCGCTATCTTCATGATACACTGGGAAGATCCATGGCGCCGACAAGAATTCCCTCTACTATACCTTGTTGGCTTCATCGCCATTTATCTACTTGGTTCTGGAAAGTATTCTCTGGATTGGAAACTAAAGAAGGTCTAGTTTTTCATAAAGTACATTCTTGCCTACCTGCTTGATTTCTCCACTCCTCAAAGGGGAAAGTTCTAAGTCTTCAATCGCAACTCGGATTAGCCTGAGGGTCGGATGTCCAATTGCTGCTGTCATTTTTCTAACTTGACGGTTTTTACCCTCTGTTAGGGTCACCTCTACCCACGATCGAACCGGATGCTTCTTGTAATTAACTGGGGGATCTCGATCGGTTACCTCAGGTTTGATCAACCTAATTTTAGATTTTTTTGTCTGGTGTTTCTTGCCTTTCAAGTTTATTTCCAGGCCTTGCGAAAACCGATCCATAGAGCTGCTATCAGGCACTCCTTCCACTTCAACCCAGTACGTTCTTTCATGGTTATTCGTAGGATTTAATAGCTTGTTATTCAGCGCTTTATCATTAGTCAAAATAAGTAATCCTTCGCTATCCAGATCAAGCCTTCCAACAGGATATACATCTTTAGGTAAATCATAGAGCGTACCCAAACCTGGGTTCCCATTTTCATCCGAAAACTGACTTAGAATTTTGTAGGGTTTATAGATGACGTAGTAGCTGAGTTTATTTCTTCTTGACATAACTCATCAATTTGAAGAGCAAACTTCCTAAAAGGGCTCCAGAGACGTTTGCTAGTGCGTCCATCCATTCAAAGTACCGATTAGGAAATAGGGAATACTGCGCAAACTCAAGTGCTATTCCATACAAAGAACATGCACTGATCAAAATGAACCAGCTTGTCGTACCCAACATTCCGTTCTTATAGAAAGCAAACAGGAGCGTGACTATCAAAACAAAGTACGCAAACAGATGCGATAACTTGTCGGTGTATCCCACCCCCTCAATCTGTACAGGAATTGAAAGTACTGTTGAAAGGAGAAATATTCCTAGAAAAACAAAAAATGCAGGGAGAAACCAAATGAGAGATCTCATAGTCAAAAATCAATTTTCATCCCATCCTTCAATCCGTTCAAAACTGAGCCTTCGAAGTTCAACATACTATTTCCCATGTGAGAAAGCCAAATATTGTCGCACTTCAACTCTTCCTGTCTGGCTACAATCTCGTCGTAGCACAAATGGCCAAAGGCTTGTTCATGTAAGAAATTGCAATCGCAAATAAACAAATCCGAATTTCTACTCAGGGGAATCAAATTGTCTGTCCAGGAGGTGTCGCCTGAAAACGCAAAAGTCTTTCCTCTCCACTCCAATCGAATTCCGTGAGGAATGGACAGCTCACTGTGCTCCACTGGTTTCCCCATTACTCTCTTATCAGTAATATCCAGCCAGTCATTCCCGTACTCATGGTATTGGATATCAAGCTCACCAAGCAAATCTCCAGTACCAGCGTACATAGCCTCCTGCAGGGCATAAATTCTTGACTCAACACCAGGAGGGCCAACGATTGACAAAGGAGCTTCACGCCGATTTTCAAACAGACTACTAATTAGGAAAAATGGAAGCCCTCCAAAGTGATCACCATGAAAATGGCTGATGACGATCATGGAAATAGCTTCAAGCTCAATAGACTCCTGTTTCAATCTAATCAAACTGGAAGCACCGCAGTCGATCAAAACATGTTCCTTCTTCTCTGTCAACAGAAATGATGTGTTGTAACGACCTCCATTTCCAAAGGCATCACCGCAGCCTAGTACCGTAAGTTTCATCTGACTAAATTAAGCTAATCAAGGGATGAGGAAGGTTTACAAATATTGACTTGCTAAATTAAGTACGCTCGTTTAAGGTCCAATCGTATTCATACGTTTCAAGGCTGTAATCGCTTGGGATCTTCTCTTCCCGGTATTTATTGATAAAGTCAATCGTTGATTTCGCAGTACCTCCAAAGTCTTCCTTGTACCACTCAAAGATTTTAGACACCTTAACACTTTTGGAAGCCTTGTCTAGGTAAATGAAGTCATCATTGTTAAGTGCCAGACGAGTTCGTTCTTCCATCAGTTCTTCAATGCCATTTGGCATGTAGGCCAGATTATGAAGTGGAGGGCAGCTGATCGCTCCACATGCCAAGACGAAATGGAATCGTGGATCTTCGTATACTCTAAGCATCCTTCCCGATTCCAACTCATTCAAATTGAGCATTTCACCAGCTACATTGTACGTGGTGCCATCAAAGAATCCTTCCTTGTCCAGCGGTCTTGCCAACGGATAGGATGTGGTCACTTGATAGATAACCAAAATATTGTACGCATTCACATAAAATGCCTTCTTCTCCTCCGGCGTTGCACCAGTAAGATCAACCTCTTTGATCGTTTGGTGCAGTAAATCAATTTCCCCTGAGTTCTTTGAGGAATACTCATAATTTACAAGTCCTTTGTAAACGTGGCGTTTAAGAAAATAGTCGCTGAGTTTGAAAAACAACTCCAGTTTCTCATTTGTTTGTGCGTGGACAGAAGCAAAAGATGTACAGAGAAATACGACCATGAGAAATCCAGCTTTCTTCTTCATAATGTGTTGCGTTGAGTTCCGTTTGTTAATTGCGTTAGATACTATCAACCAGCAAAGGGTGGCGAGGGTTTAGCAAATTACTCGCTTTGTAGGCGTGAATACATATGACCACAAATCGAAAAATTCCATAAGGGATATCGGAATTTTCCAAAACAAAAAATTGTGCAATCTTTGATATCTAAAAACGAAGTAACCATGGAGCTTTCCCTCAATGAAAATCTTGGATCAACAACAGTGGAGTTTCATGAAGCTTCCAATCCTTTAGGCGTAGCGATCATTGGGCATGGAGCGGGCGCCGGAATGCATCACCCATTTATGATTACTATTTCAAACGACATTGCCTCAATGGGTTTTCATGTCGTTAGATTCAATTTTCCATACATGGAAGAAGGGCGCAAGTCACCCGGGTCACCAAAGAAGAACATCGAAACGTGGGAACATGTGATCAAACACGTACACCATACATACCCCACACTTCCAATCTTCCTTTCTGGAAAATCTTATGGTGGCAGAATGGCTTCCCATCTGTTGGCTGATAAACAGATTGATTACGTGAAAGGGATTTTCTATTTAGGATTTCCGTTGCATGCTCCTGGAAAAGATTCAAAAGATCGAGCTGATCACTTGGGTAAAATTGAGGTTCCTCAGTTGTTTCTTCAGGGGACGAAAGACAAACTTGCAAACATTACATTGATGCACGAAGTTGTAGGAGAGCTTAAACAAGGAGTGCTTGTAGAAATCGAAGCTGCTGATCATTCATTCAATGTGCCCAAAAAAGTAGGCCTTTCAAAAGAGGAAGTAATTCAGCAATTGGCAAGTCTGGCAGTAAATTTCAAAAAAAATATTGTTGCCAAGCAACCTTAGTCGCTTAACGTAGTCTATTACCTAAACGATGTAAACATGAAAGCACTAAGCACACTACTCATCCTCACAGCAATATCCATTAATGTCTCCGCTCAGAGAAGGACAATTGATGTTTCCAATTTTTCTGAGTTCTCCTTTGCCGTCTCTGGCAATGTCTATTTGACACAAGGGTCAGAAGAAAAAGTAGAAGTAGAATGCAGCGACGAAATATTTGACAAATTGGAATTTGACCTCAGTGGAGATCGACTGACCATTCGAAAGGACCGAAACTGGAACTGGAGAGATGGTTTTAGAGACTCTGAGCTAGATGTTTACATCACCATGAAGGACATCGAACGACTTACTGTCAGTGGGTCTGGCTCCATTAGCAGTGAAAATCAGCTAAGTACGGATGACCTTAGACTTTCTGTGAGCGGTTCAGGAGATATGGAATTGGACCTGAACAGTTCCGAGGTAGATATTCGTATTTCAGGATCTGGTAGCATCAGGTTGGATGGTACCGCAGACAAAACGGAAGCATCAATTAGCGGATCTGGTAAAGTGAAGGCGGAGGATATGAAATCTAGAATTTTTGAGGCTTCTATTAGCGGATCGGGAAACTGCTATGTATATGCTACCGAAGAAGTTAGAGCTAAAATTTCTGGGAGCGGGAGTGTGTACTACAACGGAAACCCAGAGCGAGTGAACAGTAATGCTTCAGGAAGCGGCAAAGTAAAAAGGATGTAACCATGCATTCAAGGTTTAAAGCAAGTCAGCCGCCACTCATCAAATTGTGACATTGTAATATCGATCGTTTTCGTTTTCTTTCATTAAAGAACGCGAAAAACCATGCTCAAGAACTACTTTCTTTCTGCTGTACGAAATCTTACAAAGCACAAAACCTTCAGCCTTATCAACATCTTAGGCCTCACGGGAGGCCTAACTTCTTGTCTGCTCATTTTCACATTTGTCATTGATGAGTTTAGCTACGACAAGTCGCACGAGAAAGGTGATCGAATTTATCGTGTGCAGTACGATATTCAAAACTTCCACCTGGCCCGTATTCCTCCTGTTATGTCGGAACACATTGCGTCCTATTTTCCAGAAGTCGAGACCACCTCGCGACTTTTTTCGCGAAGCGTAAGCATTCAAGTTCCCAATGAAAACGAGGGAGCTATCAACCGCTTCGAAGAATCAAACGTCAACTTTGCTGATGCTTCCTTTTTCGACATCTTCAGTACAGAATTAGTGAGTGGCACCGTTGATCAAGCACTGGAAGAACCTTTTACTGCTATTCTAAGTGAGGAAATTGCCACGAAGTACTTTGGATCGTCAAATGCGATTGGGAGGCAGCTGGTGTTGGAAGGAGACAAATCGTTCAAGGTCACTGCGGTCATCAAGGATTTTCCAGTCAATTCCCACACACATTTCGATATGCTCCTACCCTACGACAATATGTATGACCTGGAGCCAGAAGGTTTGCGAGAGAACGTACGAAACAACTTCAAGATTAATTGGATCGTTTCTCACTCTCCAACATACGTACTACTGAAAGAAGGTCAGTCAGCAGCAAGTGTGGATGCACGTTTTCCTGATTTCATCTCAGAGAAGATTCCAGCGAACATGAATAAGGATCCTGCTTTCAAACTACAGCCACTTTCCGACATTCATCTAAACAGTGAAATTCAAGCACAGTCTGAACCTAGCGGAAGTATGAGGTTCATCTACATTTTCATAGCCGTTGGTGTACTTACTTTGATCATTGCATGCATCAATTTCATTAATTTATCCACCGCACGTTCGCTTCAACGAACCAAAGAAATTGGAATGCGGAAAGTACTAGGTTCCGGAAAATCAAGCCTAATTGCCCAGTTTCTTGGAGAGTCATTTCTAACTACAGCAATTGCTACTGTCCTTGCTCTGGGCATCGCGAGCCTGCTACTTCCTCAAATGAACGTACTAACCGATAAGGAACTGCCAATCAGTGTTTTGTATACCCCGCAGATATTGATCGGTCTTATTCTACTGTTCATTGTTGCTGGTTTCATGGCTGGACTATACCCATCTTTTTTTGTTACCCGCATTGCCCCGCTCAACAGTCTTAAGGGCGAAATATCAAAAAGTCGGCAAGGCGGGTTAGCGTTTAGAAAAGTGCTGATCATCGTCCAATTTGGCATTTCAGTAATTCTGATTTCCAGCACCTTGATCGTGTTCGACCAATTAGATATGATGCGAAATCGTCCGTTAGGCTTTAAGAAGGATCACATTGTTAATGTGCCAATTCAAAGCCAGAATTTCAACAATATCTTCGGTGGCGTTGATGGTCAGAAAAGACAGAAAATGAATTCATTTGAAGATGCAATTGAGGCTATTCCTGGCGTCTTGGGAAGTACGGTTTCAGCCAATGCTCCTGGCTTTGGAATGGTTAATCGAAATGTGGTGCCTGAAGGTTTTACAGCACAGGACAATATCATTGCTCCTGTCTACGCCATTGATTACGATTTCATTGAGACCTACGAAATTGAAGTATTGACTGGTAGAGGATTCTCACAAGAATACGGAACCGACCATCAAAATGCATTTATGATCAATGAATTTGGAGCGCGTGAATTTGAGTTTGGTAGCGCAGAAGAAGCACTCGGGAAGGTTGTTAATGTTGAGGGAAAAGAGGGGAAAATAATCGGAGTGGTAAAAGACTTTAATTTCCTATCGCTAACACAGCCGATGGGAACACTGTTACTTGAAATTTCCGTGGCGCAATTTGGTGTATTTTCTATCAAAGTTGCAAATGAAAACATCCCAGAGACATTAGCAAGCGTGGAGAAAACGTGGAATGAATTTTTTGAGGAGGAGACCTTTGAACCTACGTTTCTTGATGAATCGCTTCAGCAGGGATACAATCAGCAAGAACAGTTAGGAACCATTGTGGGGTACTTTGCTACATTGGCAATACTCATCTCTTGTTTAGGCTCTTATGGATTGATCCTGTTTATCGCCTCACGAATGATGAAGGAAGTGGGCATTCGAAAAGTGCTGGGAGCGTCTGTTCCAAGCATCGTCCTATTGATGTCGCGACAATTTGTATTGTTAGCGGTTGTCTCCATGGCAATTGCTATTCCCATCACCGTCTGGCTTGGCAATGATTGGCTAGCGGATTTTTCGTATCGGATCAGTATCTCTCCGATGAGTTTTATCATTGCAAGTGTCCTTACCGTCGGGCTGGTTTTGTTTACCATCAGCTTTCAAGCGGTAAAGGCAGCAGTATCAAATCCTGTGAAGGCCTTGAGAACGGAGTGAGGTTGGTAGTATAAAATACGTATCTTTTTACTTTTTAATACCTATTAAATAAGATTATAATACGTATTACTACAAATTTTGATACCTTTCATAAATTTGGTTAATCAAGTAATTCCAAATCAAAGCCAAGCAATATGTCAATTAAATACACTGTTGTGTCTAAACGACCTGCTGGTATGGCAGGTCAAAGGCCACCTCGCTACTACCCCAACCTCACAGATAGATCCATTGCCGACCTTAATATGATATGCGACCGCATAGCCAGTCGCTCCACCCTGCATCATGCAGACATAAAGGCAGTCGTGGAGTCCCTTATTCAGGTTATTCCTCAGTTTTTGCAAGAAGGATATAACCCCCGGCTAGATGAGTTTGGCACATTCAGTGTTCATGTATCAAGCTCCGGAAAGGATCATCCAGACAAGGTAACTGTTAGAGACATTGAAAGTCTGCGGATGTCTTTTCTTCCGAGCAAGCGAATGAAAATGCTACTGAAAAAGATCAAGTTTACGAAGAAGTGAGGCAAGGTCGCCTCGAGGATTACTGCCTCAGCAGCCTTCCCCCAGATCGCTCGTCCACAACAGCAGTCGCTACAACTACCTGAATTCCATTGAGCATGACCTCATCAAATCCTGTGGCTGTTTGATACGGATCCAAATAGGTAGCATTTTCCTTGACGTTCCGTGGATCGAAGACAATCATATCAGCAAAGTTTCCGACCTCAAGCAGTCCTCTTCTGTCAATGCCCATCGTCTTAGCAGGTAATGAGGTCAT
>JBDWQX010000227.1:0-6717 GCA_039986395.1 Cyclobacteriaceae bacterium | reverse complement strand
CTCTCCAAAGGCCAGTTCTTCCTCCATAGTGCCAGTCATGTGCATAGTCACCAGGTTCCAGTGTATAGATACTAGCATTCATAGGGGTTGCGCTATCAGCGCTCCCTCCGCCAAAACCATTGTCAGTTGGATTAAGTCCCAAACCCTGCATCTGAGCATCCAATTGTTGAACGAAAGCAATCGATGCTTCTGTATGAATAATAGGGTGAATACTTGCCGATCTCAGTAAATCTCTCATATCATGAGGAACTATAGATCTGTCAGATACACTTCCATTTAGGTTTAATCCTGCCTTGAACTTTTCGCCCAACTTAGCATCAACATTCAAACGCCCGTTATACCTTTCGAAGGTTTGCGCTCTTGCAATGCCTTCCGTATCTATAAAACCAATAGATGCAAAGACGTTTATATCATCTGATCCTCCACGAAAGTTGAGGTCATGGCTTTGAGTATTCCCCGTTTGAAAAAGCCAATCTTCTACTGGCTGTACATCCGGTGAATTTCTAAAAAAATCTCTCCTAAGGTTCAGTAAGTTTTGATCCACTTCTGAGACATTAAAAGTACCATTGGCTATACTGGCATCTATTTGATCAGCCCATTTTGGTCCAGTCGTTAGTATATTGTCCCTGTACTTGCTGGAGACACTCGTGTAAGCATTATAACTGAAACTAGCTTTCCCTGATCTTCCTTTTTTGGTTGTCACTAGTATCACGCCATTGGCACCTCTTGATCCATAAATGGCTGCAGAGGCAGCATCTTTTAATACTTCCAAACTTTCGATATCGTTTGGATTTACCGTAGCTAAACTTCCCGAAATTGGATACCCATCAACAACAATCAGCGGACTTGCGTTACCGTTAACGGATGAAGACGCCCTTACCTGAATTCTTGGGTCGGCACCTGGCTCTCCACTTTGATTTTGAATCAAAACACCTGCCAATTTTCCTGCCAAGGCATCATCCACTCGAACAGCTTGAATTGCTGCTACATCAGAGCCTTCTATTTGTGCAATTGCACCTGTATTGTGTGACTTTTTTCGGGTACCGTACCCTATTACAACAACTTCGTCCAGCTGTGATACGTCGACTGCAAGACTCACATCAATCTGTGTTCTATCACCTATAGATATGGTCTCAGTTGTGAAACCGATGTAGGATACTACGAGTACTGCACCAGAAGGCACAGAAAGTGTGTATGCACCGTTAACATCTGTAACTGTTCCGTTTGATGTCCCTTGAACCAGTACGGTTACTCCCGGAAGCCCTCCACCATTTTCATCGACCACAGTACCACTGACTGTTTTGTCTTGAGCATTTAGTGGAGCACTTAGAAGGAACATTGCAAACATGAAAATCATTGCAAAGCATTGTATGCTCTGCCTTTTTAACATTTGTAAAATGTCTTTCATTTTTTTAGTTTTTTTTTGAAAAATAAATTTGATAGGTATTAGTGGAACAAAGAATCCCATCCTTTTGGCTCTAGAAACAAACCTGCTATCTTTACTGAGTCAAAAAAGGGAGTCTAATAACGCGTGATAATACCGATTGCCAAATTGATATTGATGTGTTACCGTTCCTGGTCTTGATAGTGGATTAGCCCTAGGCTAGTCCATTTTTTTTCTATTCTTTTTTACATTCACTCATTTGGGTTAATTGCTATTAAGTAGTTATTGAACTGCTGCCATTCGTTGGCATGTCCACTTTTAATGTTTTTACATATTCACTGATATCTAGTAGGTGCTCTCTGATTGAATTGCCTACCTTTTCAGACTCTTGGTTCCTAATATGTTCAAGAATTCTCTGGTGATGTTCGACTGCTGCGCCAGATCTACCGTCTCCGCAGACATTGTGCTTTTTAAAGTATTTCATAATGTCCGGGGTGATAATGAGCATCAATGAATGAAGCACCGAATTCTTGCTGGCTTCTGCTATTTTGAGATGAAAAAGCAGATCTTCCTCCACGGCATGATCATCTTCTACCAGTCGATCTCTATGGGCGATCAACGCATTCTCAATTTCAAACAAATCATGCTCTGTCCGGTTCTCCGCAGCTAATTGAGCACAGTTGGTTTCCAAAATTACTCTTGTCTCCACCAACGACTTGAAATCGTTTCCCTGAAGTCCAAGCATGTCCGTAATAAGTCCTTCTAATGCAGAAATTCCCATACCAGCAACAACAGTTCCGCTTTGTGGTTGCGTTTTCAATATCCCATAGAATTCCAATTTTCGAAGCGCATCCCGAAGATGGGTTCTTCCTACTCCTAATTTCTCGCACAACTTTCTTTCCGATGGTAACCTGTCTCCGGCCTTTAGCTGTCCTGAAGTAATCAAATCACGGATTTGCCGGATGATTTTGTCAACTGGGGTTTCGACGACTATCTGAGAAAAATTGTTAAGTATTTCCATTTACTATGTAATTGGTCGACCAATTTATGGTTGACTAATTACAAATCCAAGAAAAATCGAATTTTTTACTGAATACTTTTGTGAAATGGAATGGGATCGGGTTTATTAATTTTTAACATCTGACTGCCATAAATAAGTCACTAAAATCCTTGTTTCCTACAACACAAAAACCAACACATTAATGAATTGGGATTCTCAGTAGCTTAAAATACGCTACGTGGGAATGAGTCGTGACGGGAGAGCAGCAAGAGGTTATGTCGAGGTGGTCAGCGATAAAGTAATCAAGACGATCTATGGTGGCATGGCAAAAAAGTATCAATCGAAGACATAGCAACACTTCAAGATAATGAGCATTTTACTACTGTGACCAACCTGAAATTTGAAGGTGATGAAGCCTGGAGGGTGGTTAATACGGACAATTGAGTAAAGATTAAAAGTCAAAAATTCAACGATAGTTTGAAATAGTTTCGAGACGGCCGTCACATAAATTTTTATTCGGAAAGAACTAAGTATAATTAGGAATGTCCTTTCAAAAATTCTGAAGGGGTTTGGCCTGTAATTTTCTTGAAGTTCCTGGTCATGCTGGTCTTGCTATTAAAGCCTGCGCTAAAACCGATTCCCATGATTGTTAGATTCTTGTACTCCGGATTCAATAGCATTGATTGCATTTCTTCTGTCCTTAATTTATTGATCAAGTCATAAAAATTGGTTTGCATCTGCTCGGTTAGAATTTGCGAAACTTTGTTGGATGTGATGCCTAAACTCTCTGCAAGACGTGCCTGATTAAATTCATTGTCCAAGTATGGTTTTTGATCTGCTAATAGGCTATTTATTTTGATGGCGTAGGAGTCGAGTTCCTCCTGCCTCATTTTTGATTTTTTGTATTTTTTCAGGCTACCCAGATCAAGAAATTTGAAAGCTTCAGATGTATAAATCAGGTGATAAGAGATGATAATTATGATTACAGCCAGTCCTAAATTCCTTGCATACCCAACTGTAATAGAATATATATCTCCAAAACTAAGGATGACTATTGCTTGCAAGTAGAGCAGCCAAAAAACAATAAAGGAGTAGCTTAGGATCTTGGCCCATTTCCAATTGTATTGAGATGTATTTTGCTGCTCGAACTTCTTGATCAGCCGTATTGCCAGTATAATAAAAAATATATTGACAGACACATTGAAAAATTCCGGTGCTAAGGTGATTCCAAATTTCCCTTTGATAAAAGCCACCTCATAACTGCTGATTTTGTCGCTTCCTGAACTAAAATAAAAGGAACCTCTTCTCCAAATGGGTAAGATTACCGGAGCTAAACTTAATAGATTTGACCATTTTGGTGCTTGGAGCGTTGTTTTGAAGTAGAAATAATACAACGGCCCAATTAAATAATATGCTACAAATCCCACACCTATCATGTGCGGGAAGCGCAAATAAAGATTTGTATGTCTGACAATTGTCTCTGCCAATATCAGTGATATGATAAAAAGTAGCGCTCCAAAAATTTTGGAAGGAATCTTATTTTGTTTTTGGGTTAGAAAGGAAATTGATAAAAGTAGACCCTGTAGGAAGGTGAATGAGAAGATTATGAACCAAAAATCTACTTCTATCAAACTACGCATCATTACTTTCTACTTGCTCTAAAAAAACTCTCTATTGCGGTCTCCAAATTTATTACCTGAAGGCAAATAATTGCGGTTCACCCAAGTGGTAGGTTCCAAATTCACATTGAAACGAGGTTATTATTAACGACTACTTGAAAATAGTAAAGTACAGCTGAATTTTAAAACAAGCTTAAATGAACAAGATCTTTGCTAAGAATTTGTTTTGCCTCATACTGATAAGTTTATGCTTCAACCCAAAGGCACAAGACCATAATATTAAGAAGAGAATTAACGATTACCTGGAAAGTAAAGTTGAACAAGGTTTGTTCAGTGGTAATGTTCTGGTATCAGTCAAGGAAGAGATCATTTTTTCTAAGTCCTATGCATACGCAAACCTCGAATGGCAGGTGAAAAACAATTCAAAGACTGTCTTTCGAATTGGATCACTCACAAAGCAATTCACAGCTGCTGCAATTCTATTGCTAGAGCAAAGGGGTCTACTCTCTGTAGATGATTTTCTATCTAAATATTTACCCGACTTTCCCAATGGGGATAAAATTTCAATCCATAATCTACTAACTCACACAGCAGGGATCGTAAGTGTCACGAACCCAGGAATTCTAAAATCAAACAAAGAGATTCTATCAATAGATCAAGTCATTGACACCTTCAAAAAACTTCCATTCGAGTTCGAGCCTGGAACAACTTTCAAATACAGTAATTCCGGCTATGTACTTCTCGCTAAGGTGATTGAGATATCAAGTGGATTGTCCTACAAAGATTTTATGAAGGCAAATATTTTTCTCCCCCTTGGAATGACTAGCACGAAGTGCGACGATAATATGTTAATCATGCCATTTAGAGCAACGGGTTACAGTAGAAAAGGAAGGAACCTGCAAAATGCAGAGTACATCTACATGGGTATACCAGTAGGTGGCGGTTCCATCGTGTCCACGATTGAAGATCTATACACGTGGGATAGAGCACTGCGCACAAATAGGTTGCTTCTCGAAAAAACGAAAAAAAGAATGTTCACTCCATTTCTAAACTCATATGCCTATGGTTGGGGAATTCGTGAAATTTCTGGTGAGATCGCCACTACCCACACTGGTGGAATAAATGGTTTTAGTAGCAACATTATGCGATTCCCGGAATCAAATGTCTGCTTGATTATTCTAAGCAACTATGAATTTGCTTCCTCTGGTCAATTGAATAAGGATCTCTCTGAAATCATTTTTGATTAACGCAACGTAATCAAACAATTCCTCTCGTCAGGGCACTTTAAGTATAATGAGGACAAAGATGTTACCAGAGTTTCAATCTAGTCCAACTGAGAACGATAGACTCTTTTTTCGCAAATGTCATTTCAAAAAATTAGTCTCTTATAAAAGCACCATCCACTAGGGAAGTACCCTCCATCATTAGAATTCTAGTTAATTCGGCTTTTGACAAATTCAAAAACTTAATTAATTATGAAAGAAAATATGATAAATGCGATTGCATTGAATGTAATCCTCATTTCAGCAGGATGTATGAGCAGCACAGATGCCCTCGGTCAATTTCCTACTCCAGATGGCCTGGAGGTCGTTGGGCAGGATGCCAGCCCAGAAGATATGCGCATGTTCGACTCCTTTATTGGAACATGGAAAGGAAAGAGTTTCAAATCACGCGATGATAGAAACTTGCATTTTTTGATAGAGTATGAGTGGTTTGATCGAACAAAAACAATTTGCGGTCTTAAAATCATACAAGTAAATGAGGATGATGGTAATACAATACAAACAATGCAGGGGTACTACGGATTTGATCCAAGACAAAAACGCATATTTCATTACATATTTAGTGCGACGGGAGGGACCGGCTTTGGCACGTTGCTAGAGTTTGACGCAAAGAACGGAAGCAGGGCAAACGCAATGGTTGCAAGAATGAACCAAGCCAGCGATTTGCAACAGATGAGAGATCGTTTTAGGCTGATAGATGAAGAATCATTCGAAAACAAAGCGTATGTATGGCAACCTGACTCTAAAGAATGGAAGATGATGAATCAAGGCATCTACAAGAAAATCAAATAGTGTTTTATGTGGGGAAGGAGTCTTCCTTCTTCCCCTTTTTTCAAAATAGTATCAGTCTAACTAATCAACTTAAAAAAATAGTACTACTCATCCCTCAGCACCTCGACAGGATTCACCCTGGCAGCTTTGATCACATTTAAACCAGTAGTTAGTAAAAAGATTAGTAACATGGAGAGGAACGTTACTAAATAGACCCACCATTCAATATCAACGGAGTAAGCAAAATTTAAGAGCCATTGTTGAAGTATTATGTAAGACAATGGGACACATATCAAGATGCAGACAAAAATCATAGTGAGAAATTTCTTACTCAATATGATCATAACATCACCAATAGAGCCGCCGAGTATCCTGCGCACTCCTATTTCTTTAAGCCTTTTTCTAATATCAAATACCACGGTAATAAATAGCCCCAGGCAGGTAATTGATATGGCTACTGCAGTAAAAATTGAAAAGACAGCTGAAAATTGCTCCTCAGAAGAATAAAGTGAGTTGAATTTTTGATCGATGAACTGAAAATCAAACGGATAATTTGGCAAGACCTCTTTCCATTGATCCGATATCTTCGAAATAGAACTAGCTAAATCACTACTCGAATTAACCCTAATCAATACTTTTTGAAAGGCGGGTGGAAAAATA
>JBDWQX010000226.1:0-16487 GCA_039986395.1 Cyclobacteriaceae bacterium | reverse complement strand
CAGAAACTGATCATCCATCGATGTTATATCCTCAGCCTTCGGACTGGACAAAAACTCGCTGTAATGGTGGTTTCGAATTCTTTTTCTCTGATTAAGAAGACTCTTTACTCTCACCATCAATTCGTCCATATCGAAGGGTTTGTTCAAGTAGTGATCAGCACCTTCTCCAATTCCCTCCAGTTTTGTCTCTTTATCGGCTTTTGCGGTAAGCATTATGATGGGAATGTGGTTCGTTTTATGATCTGCTCTAACAGACTTAAGCAACTCGATTCCATCAATCTCGGGCATCATTACATCTGTTATAATCAAGTCGGGTATTTCCGCAAGGGCGAGTTCCAGACCGTGTCTACCGTCAACCGCTTCAACAACCTGGTATTCGTCACTAAGCTGCTGTGCCATGTACGATCGGAGATCCTTGTTATCCTCGACAATTAGTATTCCTGAGCGATCATCTTGATCGCCACCAATTTCACTTGACTGCTCATCATACTCATCTTGTTGTCTGGCTGCTTTTGACACCTCTGTTTCTTCTACTGAGACTCTATCATCTTGATCATAAGTGATGTCGGTAGTTGGCAAATTGATTAGAAAAGCTGTTCTTGTCTCATCACTTCTCACTTCAACTCTCCCGTGATGGAGCTCGGTCAATTCTTTCACAAGTGCTAGGCCAATCCCTGTCCCCTCAACGCTTGCCTTCTCCTCGTCAATCTGATAAAATCGATCGAAAATCCTCTCCTGATCGGTTGCAGTAATCTTTTTTCCATCGTTCGACACCTCAATTAGCAATGTGCTATTTTCCTGGGTCACCTTGAGTCCAACCACTGTTTCTGAAAATTTGAATGCATTGGAAAGCAAGTTCACAAGTACCTGCTCTAGTTTCTCCTTGTCGAAAAACATCATGATAGGATTCCCTGGAAGAGTGACTTTGAACGTAATTTTCTTGCTTTCGGAAAGCGACTCGAATGATGCAATCACAACCTTCATCCACGGTATCACATCACTTTTGCTGACCTTTAGTTTCAGTTTTCCTGCCTCTAATTTTGACAAGTCAAGGAGTTGATTAATTAATAGAAGCAATCGGTTCGCATTTCTTCTTACCAGTTTCAAAGACCAGTTGGTCTCTCCATCTTTACTGTACTTTTTTAAAAGTTGGCTCACGGGAGCCGAAATCAGTGTGAGTGGTGTCCTAAATTCATGAGAAATACCAGCAAAGAATCTCGACTTCAACTCGTCAAGTTCCTCAATTTTCTTCCGTTCAATTCGCTCCACTTCTAGATTGGCTTTTAATCGCTCTCGTACAATGAATGTTCGAAAAACGAATCCTACGATAAAGAGAAATGACGCTACGTAAAGCCCATATGCCCACCACGTTTTCCAAGGTGGTGGCTGTATGTTGATTTGCAGAGAAGCCACGTTATTTCCCCATACACCATCACTATTTGAAGCTTTTACCAGCAACGTATATTCTCCATGATCTAAGTTGGTGAAAGTAGCTTGGCGATCCGAGGCATCTGTATGTATCCAATCAGCATTAAATCCATCCAATTTGTAGGCATACAAATTTTTGGATGGAGCGGTAAAATCCAATGCCGCAAAGCCTAGTGAAAAGAAATTCTCCTTGTGCGATAGCGTAATTGATTCAGCGAAATTAATATGTCGAGACAGTGGACCATCCGACAAACCAACGGGCTTATTCAAAACTTTAAAGTCAACAAAAAACACAGGAGGAATGAAGGATGAAGGACGTATGCTATCGGGATGGAAAACATTGAATCCGTTTCCACTACCAAAATAAAACTTACCCGCATTGTCCTTGAAGTGAGCATCAGCATTGAAGCCTTTTGAAACCAACCCGTCAGATATATCATAGTTATCAAAAGTATTAGCTGACTTATCATATTTCGAAATTCCCTCGTTGGTACTCAGCCAGAGATTCTCGTCATCATCCTCGATGATTCCTAAAATGATGTTACTTGGGAGACCGTCTTGGGTGGTTTTGATAGAAGTTGTTCCAGTGGTCTGATCGAGTTTGTTTAGTCCTCCACCATCAGTACCAATCCAAATCACACCTTCGTTGTCCTGCATCACGCTCAAGACCGTATTGTTGCTAATTGCTCCCTTTTTGCTATCTGAAGTGAATGTTTCGTATTGGCCTGAGCTTTTATCAAATTTGATCAGACCTTCACCGTAAGTCCCAATCCATAAGGTGTTCTCATCATCCTCAAAGACATTGAGTATAAAAGGGGCGTCGGCGGCTCCTGGTTGAGACAAAGGGTAAATTTCAAAATCTTCAGTGTTTGGTGTGTAGCTGAGTAGTCCGCTCCCATCTGTTCCTAACCAGATGACTCCCTCTTTATCTTTTAGTAAATACGTGGGGTTCTCCAGGCTTGTTTTTCGGACTTCCGAGTACTTCTTTTCTAACTGATAGCTGAGTCCTTTTCTTTGGTACTTATAAAGACCGGAACCGCTCGACGAAACCCAAATGTATTCTCCATCTACCAAAATTGACCAGATTCCAGCTACTTCTATCAGCTTCTTCAAAAGAACATCACCGCCTGATTCGATCATGACTCCAACCTCTTCTTCTGTTGAAAAGAAAATTTCCCCCTCCAAGCCCTCATCGAAGTCAGTAAGTACGGTATTCCCAAATTCTGGCATAAACTGCGCAATGCCAAAGCGGCTGATTGGCTTTTTATGGAGTTCAAGTTTAGATATCCCGTCTTCGCTTCCTATCCAAAGATTCTTAAGGTTATCCTCATAAATGAACCATACATTATCATTTACCAGACTCGCCGCATTCAGAACATCATTCGCATGTAATTGCAATTCCCCAGTTTCACGATCCAAGGAGACAAGTCCCTCTCCCAGAAACCCAGCCCATATCGTATTAAAACTGTCCACGAACACAAAGGCTACTCGATTCGAACTCTCTCCCTGGAAAGTATACTGACGGATCTCTCCTGACTTTGAATCGAAGGAGTGCACGCCTCCGCCCCAAGTTCCTAGCCAAAGAATTCCACGTTCATCTTCAGCAATCGACAGTACATTGTCATTGTTTAGGGATTCTTCGCTTTGGTCTGCATAAATTCTCGAGAAGTCGGTTGTATTTGAATTATAAAGATTGAGTCCTTGCCTTGTGCCAATCCAAATTCTTCCCAAATGATCTACAAATAGATCATGAACAAAATCGCTACTTAACGATCCAGCATTAGTCTCATCAAAACCGAAATTTTCGAATTCACCATGGGCCACCATTCTGGAGAGCCCTCCCCCGTAGGTCCCTATCCAAACAGTTCCCTCGGTATCTTCTGTAATTACGTTTACCGAATTGTGCGGCAAGCTGTTAGGATTTTCAGGATCATTTTGGAAGGTGGTGAAGGTGTCCGTATGTCTGTCATACAACGAGAGCCCTCCTCCATCAGTCCCCACCAATAAATTGCCATTTGAATCCTCAAACAATGCCCACACGCTATTATCAGGAAGGCTCGTACTATCTCCAGGTATGTTCTGATACACGGTAAAAGTGTGGCCATCAAATTTGTTCAGTCCATCGGTAGTTCCAAACCACATAAACCCATGGTTATCCTTAAGAATTTCGAAGACTAGGCTGTACGAGAGGCCATCTTCTACTGTAAGATTTTCAAAATTCAATCTCTCTTGGCCAAGTGCATTTAGCCACACAAAGTATAGTGCCAGAAAACTTGTTCTGAACTTCATGGTGAGATTAGTAAGTGGTGGCTAAACATAGCCAGGAGGTAAAAGGTATAGTAAAAACAGGGAAAAAGCACAAATGTTACGCTCCTATCAAAGGATGTAACCTCCGTGGCAAAGGACCTGCAGTCTCAATTCTAGCTTTGATTTTGAAATTTTTAAACACTACTCACTTATGAAAAATTTAATGAAAAAGTTCGCAAGAAATGGTCAAGGATCTTTCCCAATTGTATTTATGGCAATAGCAATATGCCTGTTAACATCGTGCAGTAAGGACGATGGTCCATCTCAAACTGATCTTATCGTAGGAACCTGGACGTTAGACGAAGTAAATGGAGACAACGTCAGGTCGGATCTCATCATAGAAATTACCCTCGAAAGGGATGGTGATTATGAGGAGGATATCAACGACAGTGGCACTGTCAATAGGTTTACGGGAGATTGGGAGTGGAATCGAGACGAAGATGAGATCACTATAGACTATGATCAGAGTTTCGAGGATTGGGAATTGAAGGTAGAAATGTTAACTGCAGACGAGTTGGAGGTTGATGATGGAGACGACACGTACCTTCTCTCCAAAAACTAGCATAAACCCATAGCAAGCCTAATGTGAGTGGTGTGTCAACCAATCAAAACCCCGCAGTTTTAGCATACAGCACAAGTGTCAAGCTTGTGCTTTTTTTTGAGATACTTCAATAAAAATCCTACGTACAAGCGGTCTTCAAACCCTAAAATTCCTCCTCAGCAAACAACATTTGTTCAGAACTCTTGCAATCAACTATATTAGGCGAAATTTTTCCTGAATGAATGACATAGAAATTGCCCAATCCGTCGAACCCAGACACATCAATGAAATTGCAGAGAATCTTGGTTTGTCGTCAGACGACATTGAACATTACGGAAAATACAAAGCCAAGCTTCCGCTCAAGTTCATCGACGAAAGTAAAATCAACAGTAACAACCTTGTATTAGTAACTGCTACTACTCCAACACCTGCTGGAGAAGGAAAAACGACTACCTCAGTTGCGCTAAACGACGGATTGAATAAAATTGGTAAGCAGTCGGTCGCAGTTTTGAGAGAACCCTCTTTGGGCCCTGTTTTCGGCATGAAGGGTGGAGCTACTGGAGGAGGCCACTCACAGGTAATCCCAATGGAGGACATCAATTTGAACTTCACAGGTGATTTTCCTGCTATTGAGAAAGCAAACAATCTGCTCTCAGCCCTAATAGATAACAACATTCAAAGCAAGACACATAATCTAAATATCGATCCTAGAACAGTTGCCTGGAAGTGGTCAATGGACATGAATGATCGCTCGCTTCGGCATATTGTAACAGGCCTGGGCGGCAAAGCAAATGGGTATGTAAGAGAGTCAGGATTTGATATTACAGCCGCCTCCGAAGTGATGGCAATTCTTTGCCTTTCAAAAGATCTGCAGGACTTAAAAGAGCGACTTGGCAATATCTACATTGGAGATACTTTTGACAATAAGGCAGTCTACGCTCGAGATCTTAAAGCACACGGCGCGATGACTGTATTGTTGAAAGATGCGATCAAACCAAACCTGGTACAATCTCTGGAAGGAAATCCCGCAATCATTCATGGTGGACCATTTGCCAATATTGCGCAAGGAACCAATTCAATGATTGCCACGAAAATGGGGCTATCCATTTCTGATTATGTTGTAACAGAGGCAGGTTTTGGTGCTGACCTTGGTGCTGAGAAATTTCTAAACATTAAGTGTAAGAGCGGTGGCCTATCTCCCAAAGCAGTTGTTCTGGTGACTACCGTTCGTGCCCTCAAGTACCATGGGGGAAAAGCAAAGGATCAATTAAACCAGCCAGATGTTCAAGCATTAAAAGATGGTATTGTAAACCTTGAGAGACACATCGATAACATCGAAAAGTTTGGATTACCCATGGTAGTTTCCGTAAATCGATTTATTTCCGATACGGATGAAGAGGTGAATGCTGTGCTTGACTACTGCAAAGGGCGGAATGTAACAGCCTGCGAATGTCATGGATGGGAAAAGGGAGGCGAAGGTGCATCCGAGCTTGCATCTCTCGTTGTTGAAGCTGCCGAAAGCTGTACGGGCACATTTAATCCGACCTACGACTGGTCAATGAGTGTCCAGGAAAAAATAGAAGCGGTTAACAAAAATGTGTACGGTGGCAGCAGTGTTGAGTTTGCGCCGTTGGCGAAATTACATCTAAAGAAGATCAAGCGATTGGGAATGGAAAGCACCCCCGTTTGTATCGCTAAAACACAGAGTTCATTTTCTGATGATGCTACACTCGTAGGTGGTCCAAATGGATTCACCTTGACAGTGAGGGAAATTGAAATTGCTGCTGGAGCTGGATTTGTCATTCCAATAACTGGGAAAATGTTGCGCATGCCTGGGCTTCCAGAGGTCCCTGCTGCAGAGCAAATTGACATTGACGCTGACGGAAAAGTGACTGGCCTTTCATAGACCTCTACCTTCCTCTCCAACTTTGGAAGTATGATCTTTGTCTATTGTTCAGCAAGTAATTGCTGCAATCAATGCAGTTGTAAGTAATCGTTTTGGAGTATCGGGTAAAGAAAGAAGGAAGTAACTAGGCAGGTGGCGAAACCATACCACCCCAAAGCAAAACCGCGTCACTGATAACTAATCACTGACAACTAGCAACTAACCGCTTGTAACCAACACCCTATCTCTCTTTGCAGAATTCACTAAATTCCCAAACGAATTAACCCTAGCCTAACTCATGAAAACCCAGATCAAATCTCTAACCACTTGTATTCTTGTCTCTCTTCTATCCATTTCCTTCGTTTTTGCTCAGGTAAAAGCGAAAAATGGTATGGTTGTTTCAACCAGCAGCATTGCTTCGGATGTTGGTGTTGAGGTTCTCAAAAAAGGTGGAAATGCCATAGATGCGGCTGTCGCTACGGCCTTTGCATTAGCTGTCACACATCCGTCTGCTGGAAACATTGGTGGTGGTGGTTTTCTGGTTTATATGAATGCAAAAGGCAACGCTACCACCATCGATTTCAGAGAAAAAGCTCCGTTAAAAGCTACTCAAGATATGTATTTGGATGATTCTGGCGATTTGATCAAAGGTGAAAATCACATGTCAGTAAAAGCTATTGGTGTCCCAGGTACAGTAGCTGGTCTATACAAGGCACATCAGAAATACGGAAAATTGTCATGGTCTGAGTTGGTACAACCAGCTGTGGATCTTGCCAGCAATGGCTTCACCATGAATTGGTCGCTGTACGGAGCAGCTCAGTTCTTCATTGAAGAGAAAAGTCCATATATGAGTCTGTATTTCCTTAATGATGAAGGCAATCTGACAGCTCCAGGGGAAATTTGGAAGCAGGAGGCACTAGCTGAGACACTCACAGCGATTAGAGATCATGGTCACGATGGTTTTTACAAAGGTGAGGTTGCTAAGAAGATTGCGGGTTACATGAAGGAAAAAGGGGGATTAATTACCAAAAAGGACCTTTCTGAATATCAGGCAATCGAGCGAAGTCCTGTAAAAGGGACGTACAAAGACTATGAAATTTACTCAATGCCGCCACCCAGCTCTGGGGGTGTGGCCTTGATTGAGATGATGAATTTGATGGAGCAAGCTGATTTCAAGAAATTGGAATTCAATTCGACTGGATACGTCCATTTCCTAGCTGAAGCCATGAGAAGAGCTTTTTCCGATCGTGCGGAGTTTCTCGGTGATCCAGACTTTAATCCAGAAATGCCCATTGATCGACTGATCTCAAAGGAGCACGCCAAAAATCGTTTCAGTGAAATCGACATGAGAAAGGCCTCTGTAAGCGATTCGTCCAAATTTGGACAACTCTATGATGGTAGTAGCACCACGCACTTTTCTGTGATGGATAAGGATGGAAACGCTGTTTCTCTAACCTATACACTCGAACATGGCTATGGCTCCAGAATGGGCTCAGAAGAGCTTGGGTTCATTTTCAACAATGAGATGGGCGATTTCAATCCTGTTCCAGGCCATACGGCAAGCAATGGACTCATTGGAACCAAGCCAAACCTTATTGAACCTGGCAAACGTATGCTCACCAGCATGACACCAACAATTGTTGCAAAAAATGGCAAACCATATCTGGTTATAGGTAGTCCCGGTGGGCGAACCATTATCAATACCGTTTTTCAGACCGTTCTAAATGTATTGGAATTTGATATGGAAATCGACAAGGCAATTGAAGTCATGAAGATTCACCATCAATGGCTACCCGATCGAATCATCTACGAAAGAGATCTTCTATCTCCCGATACCAGAAGATCTCTCGAGTTGATGGGGCACACGCTGACAGACAGAAATAGGCTAGGTGTACTCATGGGAATTCGATACGATGAAGAAAGTGGAGTTATGATCGGTGCTTCCGACTCTTCCAGCTCGGAAGGCGAAGCCAGCGGCTATTGATTTAACAAACCATAACATAATAATCGGTCTCCAAGGGAGACGTATTGCGTTGTTATGTATCCAACAAATCCACAATCATGGCACGACTAAATTTTAACACCCTCTTACTAACCGCTCTACTTACTGTTACGCATGCCGCAACAGCACAAGAAAAATTCGCAAGCAAGATTGACAAACTTGTCGATGACCTTTGTCAAAGGGATGAATTCTCAGGGACCGTACTAGTAGCTAAAAATGATCAAGTGATTTTTGAGAAAGCCTGCGGCGAGGCCTCCAAACGTTTTCATGTTCCCAACAACATGGACACAAAATTTAACCTTGGTTCCATGAACAAAATGTTCACTGCAATCGCCATCCTTCAGCTGGTTGAACAGGACCGAATAGCACTTGATGAAACCATCGAAAAGTATGTAGATGAGAGTTGGCTACCCAAGGAAATAACACAAGAAATTACGGTTCATCATCTCCTCTCCCATACCAGCGGACTTGGTAGTTATTTCAATACCACATACTGGAATTCCTCCAGGGAACTGTATCGAAAAGTTGATGATTATAGGCCACTAGTCAGAGGCGATAAACTTTCCTTCACGCCAGGAAAAAGGTTTCAATACAGCAACACCGGAATGCTTCTTTTAGGAGTTGTAATTGAGAGAATTACGAAGCAGGATTACTTCGAATATGTAAAAGAAAATATCTACAAACCTGCCGGAATGACGAACACTGATTCTTACGAAATGGACCAACCAATTGAGAATCTCGCAATCGGATACGTACCCACCAAAGACAATGAATCTGGATGGGAAAACAACCTCTACAAACACGTCATCAAAGGTGGGCCAGCAGGTGGAGGTTTTTCCACTGCTCGAGATTTACATAGGTTCTCAATGGCTTTAATCAACGAAAAAATAGTGACAGATTCATCTCTTAAACTTTTATGGAAAAATCACTCAGCGCGCTACGGATATGGTTTCAGTTTACGAACCAGTCAAGCAGGGAAAGTGGTCGGACATGGCGGTGGTTTTCCAGGAATAAACTCAAACCTTGACATTTTTCTAGACAGCAATTATATCGTAATCGTCCTATCAAACCACAGTTCGGCCGCTAGTCCAGTGGCAGAGACAATTCGAGATTTTATAGAAGAATTGTAGAGAAATATACATTTTGTAGTTAAAAACTACAGATACTATTTATATAACTATAAATCAAGTAGTTAAATCATAGATTGAATTTCTCTTCTTCAATTTATACGCTTCATTTTCGGCCTTTGGATCAAACTTAAAGGCGACACCATAGATTCAGCTGACTAAGTCATTCATGACTCAAATCACTCCTACTCATGGCTTTCGTCATTTGATGACATTCACTACCTGTCAAAATTGTGAATTCAAATCTTGACCGTAGCGTATGGGAGACCATAATATAAAAACCACCGACGATCGACATGTCCACGAACAGTTTATCAAGCACCTCTTATCTGATGTTGAGGCACTCGAACAGATGTTAGAAAAAGGCCTCATTGAAAGCGGCATTACAAGGATGGGTGCAGAGCAAGAATTCTGTCTGATCAATGCTAACTGGAGGCCAGCAAAGACATCAGAGCAACTACTGAAAGACCTGAATGATCACCATTTCACAACAGAGCTTGCTCAGTACAATCTCGAGCTAAACCTTGATCCGCTGGAGCTTACCGGTGACTGTTTTTCTGTGACGGAACTGAAGCTCCGAGAGTTTCTAAACAAAGCTATTGCTGTGGCCAAAGACCACGAAACGTATGTGCTGCTCACTGGCATTTTACCAACAGTGACAAAGAGTGAATTGGTCTTTGACTACATGACTCCAAACCCAAGATATGGAGTACTAAATGAGATGATGAAAAAGCAGCGAGGTGATGATTTCAGGCTTCGCATTCGAGGGGTAGATGAATTGAGTATTCTTCACGATTCGGTCCTCTTTGAAGCTTGCAATACAAGCTTTCAAATGCACTATCAAATTGAAGCTGAGGATTTCATTTCCAGCTATAACTGGGCACAGGCAATATCCGGTCCTGTCCTTGGAGTATGCACCAACTCCCCTCTCCTTCTTGGCCGGGAATTATGGAGCGAAACCCGCATCGCCCTTTTCCAACAAAGCATTGATACACGCACTTCCTCATACGCGCTCAAGGATCAGCAAGCTCGGGTTACCTTCGGGGATACTTGGGCATTTGGCACGGCAGCAGATTTCTTTAAAAATGAGATTGCACGTTATCGAGTTCTGTTTGCTAAAGAGATTGAAAGCAATTCCGTCGAAGATTTGGAACGTGGACAAATCCCAAAACTACAAGCACTCTGTACTCACAATGGAAGTATCTATCGGTGGAACCGACCCTGCTACGGTGTGGGAGGTGGCAAGCCACATCTGAGAATTGAGAACCGATACATTCCTTCTGGTCCGACGATCATCGATGAGATGGCCAACTTTGCTTTTTGGTTGGGACTGATGCTGGGTCGTCCAAAATCATTTGATAACATGGAGAGCGTTATGGATTTTCGTGATGCAAAATCAAACTTCATAAAGGCTGCTAGAACAGGTAAAGAGTCAGTTCAATATTGGAACGGGGAATTAATATCAGTGCGTGATTTGGTTTCCAAAAAATTACTACCCATTGCTCATGCAGGTTTAGAGAGCGCAAAGGTTGACAAAGCGGACAGTCAGCGTCTGCTCGGCGTGATTGAAGAAAGGACTGCAAAAATCACAGGTTCTCAATGGTCTGTCAGAAAGTATCGGAACCTGAGAAAAACAAAACGACGTGATGATGCTTTGCTAGCACTCACTCAATCGATGTATAAACACCAATTTATCGGAAATCCTGTACATGAATGGCCGATAGATGAGGATTCTTCCAATATCCATGACTCAGCGCACCTTATTGGTCATGTGATGTCCACGCAGTTATTTACCATAAACGAAGCGGATCTCGCTGATCTCGCGATTAAGATCATGAAATGGAAAAATATTCATCATTTGCCAATTGAGACCGAATCTGGTGATTTATGCGGTCTATTAACACATACACACGTGAAGCGATTCGAAAAAGAGTCTCCAATTGGTGATAAAATGAAGGTGGCAGATATAATGACCAAAGCCGTACACACCGCCTCGATTGAAACGTCAATTGATGAGGCTATTGCTTTCATGAAGGAGAAAGAAATTGGTTGTCTACCTGTGACCCAACATGATCATCTTGTAGGAATTGTAACCATTGCAGATCTCATCAAATTCGACAAATGATAAACGTGCATAGCAAGGCACTCGATCAATCCATCGAAGTGGACAGAATGATTGGTCATTTAAAAGGACTCAAACCTGGGCCAACATTAATTTTCACTGGTGGCATCCACGGAAACGAACCCTCAGGTGTTTTTGCATTACAAAGAGTGCTGAGTCAGGTCAAAAATCATCAATTGAGAGGGAGTGTATATGCAATAGCAGGAAACCTTTGGGCTCTCGAGCGTGGCGTTCGTTTTGATAAAGAAGATCTAAATAGGGTTTGGACAAAGGAGAGAATTCAGGCACTTTCTGAATCATCCAAGGGTGCTGACAACGAAGATGTAGTCCAGCAAATGGAAATCTACCAATTGCTCATTTCTATTTTGAAGAGCGAAACAGGTCCCTTCTATTTTTTTGACTTACACACAACTTCAAGCGAAACCATTCCCTTCTTAACGGTAAATGACAGCATTCTCAATAGAAAATTCACTATTCAATATCCTATACCAATCATTTTGGGTATCGAAGAGTACCTGGACGGTCCCCTCTTAAGCTACATCAACGAAAAGGGCTACGTTGCATTTGGATACGAAGCTGGACAACATGATAGCATGTCTTCAATAGAAAATCACATTTCCTTTATATACCTCTCGATGGTGTTTTGCGGAACAATTGAAAGGGAGGATATCAATTTTCACACGTACTACGACAAATTGGCCAAAACCACTGGCGACGTTCGACACATCTATGAAATTTACTATCGCTACCTTATTAAACCAGACGAAGAATTCAAAATGCGGCCTGGGTTTTTCAATTTTCAGCGAGTTCGGGCTGGTGAAGTGTTAGCAGAAAGCAACCAAACCGTCATCAAAGCAGAATGGGACGGTCGGATTTTTATGCCCCTATATCAGCCACAAGGCGCAGAAGGATTCTTTACCATACGGAAAATATTACCTGTTTTCCTGATTCTTTCAGCACTTTTTAGAAAAATACGACTAGACCACTTGCTGACGCTGCTTCCTGGCGTGACTTGGCACAACAAGCAAAAACATGCATTAATCGTTAACCGGAAAATAGCCATGTTTTTCACCAAACAGTTTTTTCATTTGCTTGGATATCGGGCCAAGCAAATCGGCAGGAAGCAGCTGATTATGAAAAACCGGGAGCGAAAATCGCGAGACAAAGAGTATGAAAATGAAAGTTGGTACGTGAATAGCTGATCTTTGCTCTGATATACAAGCGTTCAAAAAGTAGCGTATGCATACCCATAAAAATTAAGTTAGACTATTCACGACACAATCAACTTAACTTCTATCTTTGCCGACTTTTCCCCATAGGCAATCCATGAAACGTATTTTCCACAACTTCACGTTCAATCCAAAGAATGATATTCTATCAGGTCTCACTGTAGCTCTGGCGCTCGTTCCAGAAGCAGTTGCATTCTCATTCGTGGCAGGTATTGACCCACTTGTAGGACTGTACGGAGCTTTTATGATGGGTATTGTTACGGCATTATTTGGTGGTAGGCCAGGCATGATTTCGGGAGCTACTGGAGCGATGGCTGTCGTGATGGTTCACATGATCCAACAAGGAAATCTAGTTGGGCTTGGCTTGGATAGTCCAATAGAAAACCTCGGGTTGCAGTGGCTGTTCATCACCCTCTTACTCGTCGGACTGATCCAAATACTAGCAGGAGTCTTTAGGCTTGGTAAATTTGTGCGACTCATTCCCCACTCTGTTATGATGGGATTTGTCAATGGTCTGGCGATTGTCATTTTCCTATCTCAACTTGGCATGTTTAAGGAAACAGTAAACGGTTCGTCCGTTTGGATAACAGGAAGTCGATTGTGGATCATGATCGGTCTCGTGGGACTGACCATGGGTATCATGTTCCTGCTTCCCAAGATCACAAAAAAACTTCCAGCCGCACTGATCGCCATCGTCACCGTAGCGGCTATCACCATCTTTGGAGGGGTAGATGTAAGCACTGTCGGTTCCTTTATCCGAGATGGTGGAGGGCTTGGACTTGAAGGGTCGTTACCGTCGTTTCAGAGCCAGATATTTGGGCTTTTTAGTACATTAGAAGGGCATTGGGGGCTAATTTTATCAACGGCAGTTCTCCTTGCAGCAGTAGGCTTGATTGAATCTCTGATGACGTTAAGCCTTGTTGATGAGATTACAGAATCGCGAGGGAGCGGTAATCGGGAGTGCGTCGCGCAGGGCGGTGCCAACATCCTGAATGGCTTGTTTGGCGGAATGGGTGGATGTGCTATGATCGGTCAGTCAATCATCAATGTGAATGCTGGCGGAAGAGGTCGTCTTTCGGGTCTTTTTGCCGCGTTAGCATTACTAAGCTTCATTTTGTTTGGCGCACCATTGATCGAGCAAATACCAATAGCAGCACTTGTGGGCGTAATGTTCATGGTAGTCATCGGAACGTTTGCATGGAGTAGCTTTCGAATTCTCAATAAGATCCCACTTTCTGATGCAATCGTTCTGGTCACGGTATCTGCGGTTACCGTCTGGCAAGATTTGGCTATAGCAGTGATTGTTGGTGTAATTATGTCTGCGTTGGTATTTGCCTGGAAGAACGCTACGATGATACGCGCACGGAAAAGATTGAAAGAAGATGGCACCAAGGTTTATGAAATATGGGGACCACTATTTTTTGGTTCCGTCCAAAATTTCAATTCAAAGTTTGATTTAAAAGAAGATCCAGCGTATGTTGAAATTGACTTCATTGAATCTAAAGTCAGTGATCATTCGGGGATAGAAGCAGTCAAGGCCGTCGCTGAAAAGTACATTAGTCTGGGCAAAGACGTAAAGCTCACACATTTAAGTCCTGAGTGTAAAACACTCCTACTCAAAGCAGATCCCACCTTTGAAAAAGTAATCGAAAGTTCTATCGACGATCCCAGATATTATGTGGTGACTGATGTGATGGATCAAGAGGTTTGAATTTCACTATTCTGGCTCAACACTGGCTTCAATTGAAACAAGTGCGTGAAAGTCGAAAACACGCCATTGGTTAGTAATGTAGGATCCAGACACTGTTTTTAGCCCTTTTTCTTTGACGTGAATCTGATAAAAAATTCCTGGGTTTGATTCCTTTCTCAGTGCCAGTTCATCAATTTGTTGCTCACTTAGAGGTATTTCTCTAATCAATTGACCTTCAAGTGTAGAGACATGAATGGACTTATTATTTCTAACTGAAAATCTCTGGTCTGGGTTTTCCCGCTTATAATTATCTAGAAAGTTTAAAGGGTATTTATCTTGAATTTCTTTTAGATGGACAAATTGCTCTCTCGAAATCACCCACTCAAATCCAATGTAAAAAGGCTGATCAATCCAAAACTCTTCAGGAAGCGTGAAGGTCACAGTTCCTTTTTCATCCGTTATCTTTTGAATAATATTCTTTTTAAACAACTGCTCGGATGGCAAAGATTGTTCGTCAGCAGAAAACAGCATGCATCTGAAATCTGCGTCTTTCAAATTGTTTATTCCAACTGCTATTGATATTTCACGAATAAACATTGATTTCCTCTCTTCATTAAAGAGCACAGCTAGCGTTGTACCCTCTTTTGGCCCATAGAACCTTAAGGCGCTAGAGGTTTTTCTTCTTTTTTCCCCGATCTTGGAAATCTTCCATCCCTTTTTAGTAACAATAACTTCCTCCAATTGCACCACTTTCTCCTCAAGTTTAATTGTCTTTGGTTTTTCTCTGATGAACTCCGTATACGCTAATTTTCGTCTTTCAAAACCAATAGCGGACACTATCAATGTATCTTGTTTGTAGTCCTCATTCTTTGGAAGAGAAAAACTTCCGTCTTCGAAGGTTACCGTTCCAAAATTTTTTGCAACAATACCTACTGCAGCAAAAGGTACACCCGCTCCAGTTTCGTCCACAACCTGACTTTCTACTGCAAGGTTCTGTGCATCGGCGATGCAAAAAGAAATAATCAGTGAGAGAAGAATGGTAATTCTATTCAAAGCATCTTATTTAACTATTCAAAAGACAAAGATCAACTAGTCAGGTTGCAACCTGCGTCAAGGTATTGATAAAGTGGATCAACCAGCAATTTAAATGGCCGAATTGGGAGTCAAGAAGGCTCAGTTGTACAGCGCAAATGACTAAAACTTAGTCAGAGTTTCGATCGTACACCACCTCACCATCCACGATCGTATAGTCAACCTTCGCCTCCAGCCACTGCGATGGCTCCGTTTCGAAAAGATCTGTATCCAGCACAGCAAAGTCGGCAAGTTTACCTGGAGAAATCGTCCCCTTGATATTTTCCTCGAAGGCCCCGAAGGAAGATCCCCACGTATAGGCTTTCAAAGCATCTTCCAATGAAATTTTCTGCTCAGGAAACCACCCATTCTCTGGTTCGCCATTGATAGTTTGCCTCGTAACTGCTGCATACAGTCCATAGAGAGGGTTTATTGGATAATATGAGGCGTTTGTTCCTGGCCAATCTGAACCAAAAGAAAGAATGCTCCCACTTTCTTGTAAGGTCTTGAAAGCGTAAGCACCCTTGCATCGTTCAAATCCAATTCGCTCTTCCATCCATCGCATATCATCCGTTACATGATAGGGTTGTACTTCTGCTACAACCTTGTGGTCATTGAATCTCGGGAAATCTTGCGGGGCAATAACCTGAGCATGTACCAACCTGAAACGTCGCTCTTTTATTCCGTTAACTATTTTTAGTGTATCGAGTATGTCCAGCAAAAGTGCATTTGCCTCGTCTCCTATCGCGTGAACTCGAAGTTGGATACCTCCTTGATCTGCTTTGATAATCATGTCCTTGAATGAGGGCATATCTTCAGAGAACTGTCGCCAACCACCCCTCCACGACGTTCTTTCCATTGTATTGTCGCTGTAAGGCTCATAAAATCGTGCGGTCCGCGCTCCCATGATTCCGTCAATGTGGGTTTTAATTGTTCCGAACGTGATCCAGTTCTCAAACGATGGATCACTCACTGGCATAGGTCCTGACGGATCACTCCAATCAATGGACCAACCCCGTTCAATCATCGTGCTGTAATAATCCAATGAACTCGGACAGAAATTCACCCGACAAGTGAGGTCTCCA
>JBDWQX010000225.1:0-46589 GCA_039986395.1 Cyclobacteriaceae bacterium | reverse complement strand
AAAAAATTGTGCGGTTCTCCGAGGTAGTTATCTCTGCAAACAAATGGGAACAGAAGGAAGAGAGTGTTTCACAGAAAATTTTGTCTGTAAATCGGAAGACCATTGAGTTTCAAAACCCGCAGACTGCAGCGGACATGCTTTCGGGAACAGGTCAGGTGTTTGTGCAAAAAAGCCAATTAGGTGGAGGAAGTCCCAAACTTCGTGGTTTTGCGGCAAACTCAGTACTTCTGGTAGTAGATGGAGTTCGGATGAATAATGCCATTTTCCGAAGTGGAAATTTGCAGAACGTCATTAACATCGACCCAAATGCATTAGCAAGTTCTGAGGTCATTTTTGGTCCTGGATCGGTGATTTACGGAAGTGATGCTCTTGGCGGGGTAATGGATTTTCACACCATAGACCCAAAATGGTCTTCAACTCAAGATCGAATTGTTGCTGGAAATGTAATGACGAGATATTCCTCAGCAGCCAGCGAAAAAACAGGACATATTGATCTGTCGCTATCAAAGCAAAAGTTTACGTTCTTTCATTCAACCACCTACACTTCTTTTGATGATTTAAGGTCTGGAGGAAATAGAACCGGGGGATATGACGGTGAATTTGAACGTAAGTTTTACGTAAGGCGAACGAACGGCGTAGACCGGTTAGTTCTAAACGATGATGTCAATGTTCAGAAATTTTCCGGATATGATCTATTCAATACCATAAGTAAAGCCAAGTTTCGATTAGGTGAAAATATGGATCTGGGATACGGTTTTTACTTCAGTACCACCACCGACATTCCGCGATATGATAACCTCACCCAAACGGTAGGCCTTACAGATTCGCTTGAAGCAGCCGAATGGTACTACGGTCCGCAAAAGTGGCAAATGCACAACCTGACATTGAATTCTTACGCCTCCCGCCGACTATTCGATCAGGCTAAAGTAACCTTGGCCTATCAAAAGTTTGAGGAGAGTAGAAATGACAGAGTATTTGGTGACGATCATTTACGGACACGAACTGAAAACGTGGATATGTATTCGGTAGCCTTTGACTTTGATAAAGAGTTGAGTGGGTCCAGTATTTACTATGGAGTGGATTTTTTCTATAACGATGTAAAGTCGGATGCATTTAGGAAAAACCTGGAAACAAATGAGATTACTTCAACTGCAAGTAGATACCCTAATGGCGGCAGTGACTATTCATCGACTGCAGCATATGCCAGCTTGGTTCACAACCTTTCTGAAAAATTGGTACTAAATGCTGGAGCAAGATTGAACGCCATAAATCTCTCAGCTTCAACGACCGACTCAACCGCGCTATCTAATGATGCCGCCACTATCTCACTTGATAACATTTCCGCAAACGGTTCATTTGGTTTAGCCTGGAATCCGACTGAAGATTACAAACTGAGCTATAATGTTTCTTCGGGATTTCGATCTCCTAACATCGATGATGTAGGAAAAGTCTTTGAGGTAGGAAATAGTATTACGGTTCCAAATCCCGATTTAAATCCTGAATACTCTATCAGTAACGAACTTTCTTTTGAAAGAAAGTCAGACAAATCAATGGTTCGTATTGTTGGATTCTATAGTAGATTGTTTGATGCCATCGTGGATGGACCATTCACAATAAACGGGGACAGTCAGTTAGATGGGCTTGACATTTTTGCCAAAGTCAATGCTTCTAAAGCCAATATCTACGGAGGAAGTCTGGTCTTGCAAGCGGAAGTTTCTGAGTCTTTTGCAATAGAAAAAACGATAACAATTACTGAAGGAGAAGACATTACCAATAATGAACCTCTAAGACACTCAACTCCTATTTTTGGAAAGTTTTCCTTAATATATAAAAAGAAGAAATTCAGATCCGCTTTCTACATAGACTACAACGGAAGTAAAAAACCCTCGGAAATACCATCCTCGGAATTTGACAGAAAACCGTACTTGTATACAAGTGAAGGCACACCTAGTTGGCTCACTTTTAATCTGAAAGGAAGCTATCAAATAAATGAATTTCTTAAGGCTAACGTCGCGCTAGAGAATATTCTGGACAAGCACTACCGACCTTACACTTCTGGCATAAGTGCTCCTGGCAGAAACTTCCTGATTTCTCTCAGAGCAACAATCTAATCACCTGATTTCCTTGGCTTAAGATCAAACACTCTTGATATGTTGAATCCGTAGTGGATATCTCCATCGAAAAAATTATCTGTCGTCCCTCCAACGAATCCCTGCTCGTTCATTTGCACAGCATTAGTCAAGTGCAGCTGAAAGACGTGACCCCCTGTCTCAATATCTACTCCGATAGCGAAGGAGTTCTCGAAGCTGTCTGAAAACTCAGTTAGCTGTGGGTAATATTCTGCATTAATCGCCAAACGGTTTGTTAGTTTATACCTGCCTCCCAATCCAACTGCAAATAACAGATTATCATCTTGGCTGGTTAATACTAGATTTCGTTGGATCACAATTGGCATTACTTGAAGACTAAAGCTTGAGCTAAATTTCCGAGCAAAAAGAAGTTGAGCAGTATAAGAATTTCGATCTTTTCCTTCTAACCCTACCCTTTCGACGGTCCTTCTAGCTAGACTAGTAAAACCTGTAACAGTTAATGGAAAAGAATTTGATTGTCTTGCGAATCGGTACTTCAAAAACGTGTCGATGACCTTTTCAAAGGACGCTCTTCCAAGGCCCACATTCAAATTATCTGTCAAACCGTACTCCAGAGCTAAGCGAATACTGGAATTGTCCAAGCCCCAAAATTCTTTGTACCCTGAATTGATCGTTCCAAATCTGTGGCTAATGATAAATTCCAGAACCCCCTTACGACGAACCTCCACAGAATGACCATTGACCAGCCGTGTGCTTTTAAAAGTTGCAATTGCGTAACCTTCGTTTGACGGTGAGTCACCTTCAAGTAACTCCAGGAGTTCATCCTGGGAGAAAGCTGAAAATGAGAGTAAAAAAGCAATAAATGAAATTCTAATTCTGCTCATATGGTTTGTATTGAAAAGAAATGGTTACCTCTACCACTTCCGCTATGTTATAAAAAACTGCTTTGGGAATTTTGATTTTATAGTCTTCCAATTTTATGGAAAAAACTGAAGTGATCGTCATTCCAGTATCATCATAAACGATCTGTCCATCAACGGATATTTGTTTTTCAACTCCATGAAGAGACATTTCACCTTCTGCTACTGCTGAAAACTCACCTTTTTCTCCATTCCAATTCTTGATTTTTCCTTTAAAAATTGCCTTAGGATACTTGTCTGATTCAAGGTAGTTTTCATTAAAGTGTTCCTGCATCAGTTTTTTACGAAACGTGAATTCCTTGACAGGAACCATAAATACAAATGATCTAGAGTCGAGATCTATGATACTCGCCGCTGCAGCATTAGTGGCTTCTATATCTTCAATGGGAGCATCGGAATAGAAACGAATACTAGAGTCCACGGACTTGAATTTTTGACCGCATGAAAGAAAGCAAATGAAAAGAGAGAGAGTGCTTATTACTATTTTATTCATATCATCTTAGTTATTTCTTGCCCCATCATCAACCCAGCAGGCGATGAGTTCAATCTCATCATCTGTAAGTGTTAAGCCCGAACCCGCTTCTGGCATGCTTTTGTTGCCAGTACGAGTTTTTATATTGGATGCATTGTTCTGAACCTCACTTAAATTCGTCCAGTTTGGAATTGAAGAGTCGTCCACATTATGACAACCAGACACTGCGCAGTTAGAATTAATTATCGGCATAATATCCGATGACCATGAAACGTCAGTATTTACCACTATTGACAAGGTTGCAGAACAACCAGTGCCATCGGTAACTACAACAGAGTGACTTCCACTGGGTACGCCTCCAAACTGCCCAGAATCTTGTGAAGCGCCACCGTCTAAAGAGAAGGTATAAACGTTATTCCCTCCTGTTGCATTGGCAGAAATAGTTCCATTGTCGTCTCCACAATCAGACTCTGACGAAGACAAATTCAGCGTTATTCCATTGGGGCCCGCATCAACCGCAGCATTGACCGTGTCTGTACATCCATCACTGTCTTTCACTGTAATAGTATAGGATCCCGGAGAAAGGTCTGAAAAAGTTGTTGAGTTCTGAAACGTTGTTTCATCAATGCTGTATGAATATGGTGAAGTACCACCAGTCCCGTCAACCTCTATTGATCCCGGAGCATCGCAGTCAGCAGGTGTAGTCCCGATTAATACAACTGCTATATCGGAGTTGGCACAGTCCACGACTGTCTCTTCTGAGTTGTCCGAGCAACTAAAAAATATGCTCAGGAATACAATAGGAACGACTAACGAAAGATTCTTCATAGTTTCATTTGTCTAATTTTCAAGATTCCGGTGCTCCATCATCAACCCAGCATGCAATCGTATCAATGTCTTCTCGAGATAGATCTGCCCTACCTGTTGGCGGCATAGTTTCTGCGCTTGTTCTTGCTTTGATTCTTAGAGAGCTATTGATAATCCCCGCGCTAGTTCTCAAATCTGGTGATCTCGATCCATCGTGGCAGCCGGTCACTGCACAGTTGGATTGTATGATTGGCATAATATCCTTCGAGAGTGTCAGTCCAGTGGTGATAGCAATTGTTCGTTCTACTTCACAATTGTCAGCATCTTCAACAACGATCGTATTTGGTCCATTCGTTACGCCCGAGAAAATATTCGAAGGCTGCGGGGTCTCTCCATTCAACGAGAACATATAAGGAGGAGTACCCCCCACTGCTGAGACGGTAACTGTACCATTGGCCACTCCACAATCTGGAGCATCGAAATCGACAGCTACAGAAACTGATCCAGCTGTAGTTTCTAAGTTCGCGTTAATACTTGCAGTGCATCCAATGGCATCTCTAACTATTAAAGTGAATGAACCAGCAGCCAGCGAACCTAAAGTTGCTGAGTTTTGAAAGTTAATTCCATCTGCGCTGTACTGATAAGGAGTAGTTCCACCCGAGGCTTCTACTGTAAAACTCCCAGGAACTGCACAGTCAGAAGCTGTCTGACTAACAACTATTAGCGCGAGACCTGATAAGGAGCAATCAATGGTCGGTGACTCTGAGTTAGAAGCACAACTGAACCAAAAGCCGCAAATCAATACTAATACTCCGAGTGGCAGAGAATTTTTCTTCATTCTTTTTAGTAATCAATAAGACAATACTTAGCTGGCTAATAAGTAGCGCTTAGACATTAACAACGCTTAATGGTTACAAAACAAGTGCCTTTTCAGAAGAAGTAAGTGTAATGTGGTAGACAAAGGGTAGACCATGGTCTACTTTCTGGGGGAATTTAGTAGACAAAGAATAGACGATCTGCACCTATCTAGTAGCTAAACTCCGATTCTTGGGCTTTTACGATTTCCCAGGTGTGGTCAGAGAGGAGTCTAACTTCAGCTTCAAAAGATTCGTATGGAAAATTACTTCCCCACTCATCGGGACTGACCATGGAAAGAAGATCATTAGCATTTTTCTTCTTGTAGAGAAAATAGATTTTACCAATCACAGGTTGAAATGGAACGGTTGCCTGATAAATTCTTTCAGAAACTTCAACTCTCTTCTTTAGGTATTTGGCCTGCTCAATCAGCGTTTGCATTTGCTCATAGAGTTGACGAAACTGGCGGTCCGTTTGGTCTTGCATAGCAGCAACCGCGGTTCCTTTGATCCGCCCCTTGTCTTCAGGCTTAATAATCGCACTTCCTGCGTGATGCGCGTACTCGATTAAACCTGGCAGGTCGGTTATTTTCTCCCGTTCTTTATCTAGATCGATCTTAGAGATATCAATCTTATTGCTCATTTCGTCTGCTCTATGTTTGTTTTTGGCCCCGGCCATGTAGTCCTTCTATTAAAATCAATGATGATCAAAACAATAATGATCAAAAAAATTAGCGAACCAATCAAAAAATTTCGTTTTGATCTTGTCATATACTATTCTTGAACTTCAAAGTTGTAAAATAGTTTAAACATAACCCATGAACATTGACGGCAAGATTCTTGAAAAGTTTGAGACGCAAGAAATTAAAGAATCCTTCAGAAAGCGGGAATTCATACTTGAGTACGCGGAAAATCCACAGTACCCAGAATTTATAAAATTTGAATTAATTCAGGCCAATTGCGAACAGCTAGACAGCATTGAATCTGGTGATGAGGTGTCCGTAAGCTTCAATCTGAAGGGCAGGAAATGGACGGACCCTAAGGGGGAAATCAAATATTTCAACAGTCTGCAAGCATGGAGAATCGAGAAGAAGTCAACCTCAGCCTCAGCTGGCAGTGCAGAGCAAGCTCCGAATACCGAATGGATGAAAGAAGATTTCTCGAAAGATGACGATCTTCCTTTTTAATCTCTCTTTTTTCGGAAAGTAATAGGAATGTACTGCTCTGTGGGCAACCCCAAGTGCGTAAGATCCCAACTTGAATCATACCCATTCACCATCTGTCGAATGCATTCCACACGATCTTCTGTTGGATAGGGACAATCATCCCAGTGAAATATTTCGACTCTATAGTGATATTGCTTTTTAATTCCATTTACTCTTACCTCAACTTCAATATCCTGCTCTTCGTTTAATTGAGGTATATCAATACCAATGATTCCCATATTGCTTATTATTTTTAACCTTTTGATACCAAATAGTGTACCCAAACTTGTAACCAACTATTTTTCAATACGTTAGCATTATTTCGAATGAAAGAATTAGCCCAATTTCGGACACTTTGCTGTTCAAATTCATCCATAACTATCGGTATTCTAACTCTTTGGCTCGTAACCACAAGCTGCACACAGGACCCTGACAAAAGGCCTTCACCCCTTCGAATCGACAGCATACAGGTGGGCTCTAACATCCTTCGAGTCGAGTACAGTAGTCCAAGCGTGCGAGGAAGACAAATTTTTGGAATTGGAGATTCCTATTTGGAGCAATACGGGAAAATGTGGAGAACGGGAGCTAATGAGGCAACAACATTTTCAACAGATAAGGATCTCAAGATTGACACCTTTGATCTGCCGAAGGGCAAGTATGCGATATTCACAATCCCCGATTCAAATTCGTGGGAGGTCATTTTCAACAAGGATTGGAATCAATGGGGAACGTACGATCACAAGGACTCTTTGGATGCGGTTCGTTTAAGAGTTACACCGACAAAACTTGACTCTCTTCAAGAACAAATGACACTATCTATTTCACCATCTTCCCTAAATTTCAGCTGGGATAATGTCAGTTGGTCGATTCCGATTAACTTGAGCGAATAACGTTATTTGCAAGTTTAACCATAAGTCTTGCCAGGTCGTCAAGCACATCGTCGCAGCCTTCTAGTAGAAACCGCTTCGACATTAGCTTAGGATCAACAAAACCAACATAAACGTCTTCATTTTCTTCCCAGATGAGCATCTTTAATGGCATCTCCAATGCAGTTGTTTGATTGCATTTTATGAGCCTGGTTACTAGCTCAGGATCTTCAAATATGACAACTCTGGTGGGAGGAATTTTCTGGTTTCTTTTGCTCGCAATTTCGTCATGGATCACAGTTTCAAAGTAGACCAAATCAGACTCATTGAGCAGTTCAACAAATTTATCTTCAGTTTCCTGAACGGACATAGTACTCCTATAAATTGTAAGATTCTGTCCATTAGCAAAAAATGTGGCGAAGATTAGCATGGCTAGTGCAAGACTCTTGATTGCCTTCATAACAGCATATATTAAGGGTGACGTACGTGCGAATATAAAACAAGCGAATAAAAACCTGTTTAATTATTCCAAATAGGGCATTGATTTATAGATTGAAAAAAGTAATTTGGCAAGAATATTTTGTGCTTTAAAAAGCCACACAACAAATGAACATATACGCAAAGCTTACACTACTTTGTTTGTCCCTTGTAATATTCTCGGCTGCTGTTCTCTCCTTCTTTGCTGATCTACAAGTTGAGAAAACATTCAGAGAGGGTATAATAGCTAGCATTACTCAGCAAGCAGAGGAAGTAAGTAACGACATAGGAAGATTCATTTTCTCGCGGCTAAATGATGTGAGAATGTCCTCAAAAAACCCTCATTTCACAATTACCGGACTTGGGTTTGATGAGACAACAACAAGACTTCAGGAGCTTGAAAATTTGAGTGATCTCTACTACTCCTTTTCATTTTTTGACATGAACCGGACACGGCAAGCAGATAGCAAAAGATTGTCTATCGGTAAACAGCACAGTGGTGGCTTGTATTGGACCGATCTTGAAGCGGGTGAAGATTTTGTGATGGACATCTCTAAGTCAGAATCTGTTGGCAGAGTGGTGATGCATTTCGCCTCGAAAGTTGATGACATCATAACAGGAGACGATATCGGAGTCCTTGTAGGTAGAATTCTTGTAGATGAGCTCTTCAGTGTCGTTGGTGATTTTTCTCTAAGCGAGGACAGCACCAGGAGGTTAGATATTCATCTCATTGACAAAGACGGTCTCATCTTGTATTCAAATACGAACCCGCAAGGAATACTTGTTGACACGTACGAGAAGTTTGACCTGGTGAGCTCAATGCAGGAGCCTGGGGTAAACAGGGTTGAAGATGACGGTACACTCTATTTCGTTTCAAACGAAACAGGTTACCGTGACTATGGCGGTAACAATTGGACACTTGTGCTCAGCATTTCAAACGAAAAAGCGTACGCACCGCTTCAAAAGATTCGGCAGCAAATTTTGTGGGCAGTCCTACCTGTGATCGGCATATCAATAATCTTCGCCCTGATTGCTGCGAATGTATTCGTGAGACCCATTGTACGTCTAAGCAACGCTGCAAAGGAGATTGGAAAAGGGAACCTGACGGTTGAAATTCCGCAGGGATCTAAAGATGAGGTTGGCACCCTGGCAAAACAACTCTCTACCACCTCGCAGATTTTGATCAAAAGAATTGAGCAGCAGAAAATGATGAACAGTAAGCTGCAGGATCAGAAGGGAAGAATTGAGAAACAGAATTCGCAGCTAGAGCATGTCACAAAACAGATAACGGATAGTATTAGTTATGCCGAGAGGATTCAAAGATCTACACTCCCTCCTCTTTCCACGATTCAAAAGGTATTTCCTGAGGCATTCGTTATGTACAAGCCAAAGGACATAATTGGAGGAGATTTCTATTGGTTTGAAAGCGTAAGAAGAGGAAACAACGAATATATGATCGTTGCTTGCGCTGACTGTACTGGTCATGGTGTTCCAGGTGCTATTATGTCAATTATGGGTAGCAATCAATTGACTAACATCATTTACTACCAGAATTACATTGATCCAAAGAAGATCGTTTCCAGGCTGGACAAGGTGATCAAGTTCGAACTGCAAAGTGAACATGATGAGGGTACAAGTCGAGACGGTATGGAGATCGGTGTTTGCGTGATTGATCTTGATACGCTCAGAATGGACTTTGCTGGAGCTGGAACTCCACTTAGGGTTTTGAAAAGAGGCAGCAAAGAGATGACCATTTATAAAAGTCCCAGACTGATGGTTGGTGGAATTGAGGGAGACGAACAAGAGGTAATGACCAAGCTCAGAAAAGAGGTGATTCAACTCGAGCCTGGGGATAAGATATACATGTCATCTGATGGATACCAAGATCAGTTTGGTGGCGAGAATGACAAAAAGTTCATGAGCAAGAACTTTAACAAACTGCTAGAGGAAAGTTCGGAAGGTTCGATGCTTGAGCAAAAGCGAACAATAGAACGGACTTTTGCAAAATGGACAAGAAATTCAGCACAGACGGATGATATTGTTGTACTAGGATTCGAAATAAAATAATCTTAGAATAAGTCGAGAAGGCTTATCTCAACTTGTGTTTCGTATAGATCATCAAGAGCTTTATTCAGAGCGTTGAGCAGTTCTGTATCCAAATCGATATCATTCGTTGCGGTTAGCTCTTCCATATCTTTCAAGCTGTATCCCTTACTTCTGATTTTGTCCACACACTTCAAGCAGATTCGTGTCCAAGACTGTGGGCTAATGTTTTCAGTACACCAATTCTTGTAATTGCTTGCCTTGACCGCCATTCTATCCTATAATTTGAATCCTATGATAGAGATATCATCATTTAAGCTATTTCCACCCTTCCAGCTTTCCATTGTACTTTCAAGAAATTCTTTTTGCTCACCCAAGGTTTTATCCTGAATTGATTTGAGCATTTCCTCAAATTTATCCACAGAAAATTTCACTCCATCTTCGTTCTCCTGATTGTAATATCCATTGGAGAACATGTAGTAGCTGGCGCCAGGATACATATCCACTTTTTCTGCCAAGAGGTCCTCAAATGAATCAGTACGGTCACCTCGTAATACGATCATTTCCGGTCCGTTGAAAATAATCATATCTTGATTGACTCCACTAAATTGAACCTTGTTCGTATTGTGATCAAATAGAGCGACGGACACTTTAAGGTCACATTGAAGTTCATTTGAACCAGCCGCATCCAATTCGTACTTTAACTCATGAATGATCTCTCCAGTATGGAAAATCTTGCGATCATGCGTCAAGTAGTTTAAAACCGAATCAGCTATCAATGTCTTCAAAGCCCCGACGATTCCCTTGCCATCAAACTCAATAAGTGAAACTACGGTGTAATCCTCAGTTCTAAAATTCAGCCTTGTGGTCCAGACAAATTCCTCACTAAAAAGGTACTTCGTTTCAAACATCACGAAGTGGTCAGAAAACTGTCGACTCAGATACCGTTCATTTGGCAACATCGACTGTTGAAGCAGTCCGGCATAACGTATGCTGTCAATGAGTCTCTTATTGATTTTATTTAGTTCCTCGGTTCGTTCTTGAACTCTGTTTTCCAGTTCAACATTGGATTCCTCAAGTCCTTGAATATGATCTTCACTATCAATCGCCTCTTGGTACGACTCAAGTCCTCGCTCAAGGACTCCTTTCATTTCTTCAAAATTCCAGGGCTTGGTGATGTATTTGTAAATCCCACACCTATTTATTCCATCTTTTATTGCTTCAATATCCGTGAAACCAGTCAAGATGATTTTGATTAGGTCGGGATGATCCGGAAGAATTTTCTCCAGAAGTTCCGTTCCTGTCATCTCCGGCATCCGCTGATCTGTCACGATGACTTGAATCTCATTCTCACGAAGAATATCTACAGCTTCAAGAGGATTGGTTGTCGTAAAAACATTGAAATACTTTCTGAAGTTAGATTTGAAAACTCGTAGGTTAGTTGCCTCGTCATCAACATACAACAAAGAATACTTCTTTTCTCTCGGTACCCTTGCTGTCTCTTCACGCTCTAATTCTTCCATTTATTATCAATATTTCTATGTTGGAAAGTGTAAAAATAATCAGTTACTTTCAGCTACTTCGGTTTTGGTTTCTTTCTTTATTGGTGAAATCCTTTTAGGAAGAGAAATTGCGAATTCAGTCCCTTTGCCTACTTCACTTGTAAGTTCAATTTTCCCGCCGTGTTTTTCTATAATTCCATAGGTAATCGACATTCCCAAACCGGTACCAACGCCAACATCTTTCGTGGTAAAGAACGGCTCCCATATTCTATCCTTGATCTCATCTGGAATACCAACGCCATTATCTTTTATCCTAATTGCTACCTCATTGTCTGACTCTTCGGTGTAAATCGTTATTTCAGCATCAGGCCTATCGGCTGGCATCGCCTGAACTGCATTATTCAGAATATTCATGAATACCTGGTTTAGCTGACCTGGGTAACACTCAATGTCATGCATTGTCTCATCGTAGTGTTTCGTAATGTTGATCTTATCCTTTGTCTTGTTCCTTAACAAAGTCAAAGTAGCATCTATGTTTTCGTTAATGTTTGCATTCTTAGCTTCTTCTTCATCAAGTCTAGAGAATACCCTTAATCCTTTTACGATCTCAATTGTACGGCTTACGCCGTAATTAACATCCTTTATTAGGTCATCCAGCTCATCAACGATCTCTTCATATTCGTGTTCTTCCTTCAGGTCCTTCACACTTGCCATTACTTCTTTAACATCATCACCTTCCTCAATTCTAGAGTATTCATCAGCAATTTCTCGCAGCGACTCTATGGACATTTTTAGCGATACCATGCCACTGGAAATGAAGTTAATCGGGTTATTGATCTCATGTGCAATACCTGCAGTCAACTGCCCCAGAGAGGCCATCTTCTCTGAGTGAACCAATTGGGATTGAGCACCTTTCAGGGAATTGATCGCATTGCTCAGCTCCTCCTTCGATTTCTGCTCAAGCTCAAGAGTAGCCTGCAGCTTTTTCTCTGCTAAGAATAGTTTTTCGTTATCCTGTAGTTGCTTATCTGCAAGCTCTCTAATCTCCACCTCGGAGTCCTGAAGCTTTCTATATGCTCCATTCAATTCATCCTGCGCACCGATCAATTTTTCGTTGATCTTGATTTGCTCTTCCGATGACTTGAGTAGCTTTTCCTCCGATTCCTTGAGCTTGCTATTCTTCTCTTCAAGTTGCTGTCTGGAGAGATACAATTTCTTGTTAATTATCTTCTGCTTCTGGAAGTTGATCTTCAACTGGTTCTCAGATTTCTGAAGTTTAACAAAAGCCTTGTTTGCAGAGAGAAAATTGTCTCCTGCGAGTTTTACCAATGGCCTGAAAATGAACAATGCCTGAAGCAGGATCACTCCCAATAAGATTCCAAAACCAGCATACTCTGAGAGAGAAAGACTGGTATTTCTACCTTGTGCTTTATCAACTAAGTAAACGGTAATAGCATCTTGAGCTCGTTGATAATCCCGAATCGTATTGATCAATATTTCTATCGATTTTCGCTGAGACAGCGCATTCAAATCTGTTTTGTTTTCGGTGTAGGTGACGTCCAGTAGATTCGAAACATTGCTGTTTATTTCAAATTGACTGAATCTGACACCCTCCAAGAGTTCCAGATAATCGTCAGATTGGATGGGTTGCTGAATTCCTAAATCTGCATCCCCATTAAGCAGGGCTTGGTGTCCCTTTTGCCACTGCGGATGTAAGCGCCGAAGTTCGTTCTTAAAAACATTGAAATTACTTTCAGTTGCTGAGTATCCCATCCCGATAGCTGCCTTCACCAATTGCTGCCCCATCCCCGACTGATTCGCGGATAGTTCAATAATCTTTGGATCTTGGTTGAATGCCCCCGAAACTTCCTTTTGAAGAACAAAGACATAGTACGCGACAGATCCCGCAATGACTAACGCAGTTAGGATGTATGCATTTGCATATAAATCCTTCTTTAACATAAGCTTAGTTGTTGGTTCAAAACTCCCTCAAAGTGACTCCAAAATCTCGCTCTTTTCAATTGCCTGAAACCACTATACAAGAGACAGTATAATGACTAAAATACAATCATGTATTCATAAAACAATGATTTTAGTCATTTTAATGCCCATCACGAAGGGTGCTTAACTAGGAGAATACATACTATTAATCGTCATTTCATTGGCATTAATCGTCTAATCACGTCATTAGAATAAAAAACTCGCAGAAAAACCTACTTTTGTTGTGTTCCGAAAGGAATAATATTCCAGTGAGGAATATTTAAACAATTAAAACTCAATGAGTAAGTTTTGGCAGTTAAAGATTTGGTTTAATCCCATTTAAGCTTTTACTTTCCGAACTTAATAATCACCATAAGATTCTAGATGGATTATTTAAGGAGCTACAAAAATATTTATGATCAAAACATCATTTTGATGTTCAAGGGAGAACTCACATTTGACCTTGTAACAGCGATGATTGGATCACTGGAAGAGCGGTTGGATGAGATCGAGGAAGATCGAAGAGTTAAGAAGAAATTTTACAACGTTTCGACAGAGTGTATTCAAAACCTATACTACCATTTAGATGAGGTCAACTCGGATGATAAATTGATAAGCAGTTTTGATTCCCACTCAGCGCTTATCATGATTGCTGCTAGAAAAAGATTTTACAGTTTGCAAACTGGAAATTACATCCCTACTGAAAAGATTGGAGAGATTCAAAAGAGACTCGATGATATTAATGCTGTTTCGGCTGATGAGTTGCGAGCTCTCTACAAAAAGGTGCTAGCAGAACAGGAATTCTCAGACAAGGGAACTGGTGGTCTTGGATTCATCGATATAGCAAGAAAAACCGCTGGGCAAAAGCTTAGATATAAGTTTCAACCAGTGACCAGCACAGTGAGTTACTTCACTTTTCAAGTGAGACTACCAAGAGTAGATGAAAATTAACAATCAGCTAATAAATAAGGAGTTACAAATAGTCGTGGAAAAATATGGAAAAAATATTCATTGAACCAACACGAACCACACCACTAATAAACTTTGATCCAGATGAAGGTCTATTGGAGATGAAGGGAAGATCAAGCCCGGAAAACTCAATTGAATTCTATCAAAAGATCCTTGATAATTTGGAAGAATACGCGCTTTCCGGAGGTGAGCAGTTTACTGCAAATATTGCATTTGAGTATTTCAACACCAGCTCATCAAAATGTCTATTTGACGTATTCAAAAGAATGAGTAGAATCGAGGACAGCGGCAAGACTATCACTATCAACTGGCACTATGAGGAAGGTGATGACGATATGATGGAAGCTGGCGAAGATTATAGCGACTTACTGGATTTAGACTTCAATTTCACAGAAATAGAGGAGGACTAGTAAGATCGATAAGTTGAATGGATAAGAATCACGAACTTTATTACGATGAGATTAGCAGTCTCAGAAAGTTTAGATCAAAAATTGATAGTCACGCAGTCTATAAAGAAGATCTCGATGACTTTTCAAATGAATATGAGGAGCTGATCGCTCAGGCAAAAGTTATCACTAGAGTTTCAGACAGACTTCAGAAAAAACTCGATAATGCCAACATCCAAATCAAAGAGCAGAATGATGAGATTAAGTTCAAGAACATTGAGCTCAAGACAACGGTAGACCAATTGGCGCAAGCACGTGTCGGCAGGAAGGCTTCTACTATTATGCTGTCGGTTGCCCTTATATTATTTATTGCAGAGCAACTACTATTAGAACCCTGGATTCAAGCCAACATTGATATTCCCTTTGCAGGGTTAGGAATACTTGCAATTTTGTTCGTTTTAGTAAAAGTTCTGGAGTCGTCTCTTGAGAAGTACTTCATGAACAAGGAAAAGAAGAAAATTCTTGAAGCGGAGCAAAAGCAAGCCGAGGGATGGAGCTAAATCCCAAGCAAAAAAGAATCGTCGAACAACTAACCAGAGGCTCACTACTTTCACTATTTCTGTTTAAGAAGCTTCCGATGGCCTGGATCGCGGGACTGCGAGTAAGGCAACTCGATTCCGATACGTGTGTTACGTCGATACCCTACAAGAAACTGAATAGCAACCCATTCAAGTCAACGTACTTCGCAGTGCAGAGTATGGGTGCTGAATTTTCAACCGCTGTCAGTTGTACGCTAGCAGTAACTGGCAAAAAACCATCCATCGCTCTAATAATAGTAGATCTGAAAGCTAACTTTTCAAAAAAAGCTATTGATCGTATATACTTCACTTGCAATGATGGAAAAAAGGCATTTGATGCGGTGGAGAAATGCATAAATACTGGAGAAGCAGAAATTGCTACATTGAAAACAACAGGACGAATGAAAGATGGAACTGTTGTTTCAGAATTTGAATTTACCTGGTCATTCAAGCAGCGGAGTTCATAAATCCTTTAGAAGTCGGTTCGAAGAGGTTTCCTTCCACTTCATTTCAATCTCTTCCAACGAATTTTCAATTGCCGAAAAGGCATCGCTCTTTCTATTATCAAAGTCTCCCATTCCCTCCGTTTCATACATTTCCAGGACTGTATGAAAATCCATTTTATGAATATCGAAGCTTGGTTGATATGCAGGAGCATCTGAGTCTACTTTCGTTATCAAGTGAGACTTTTCCAACTCGTGACAAATATCGATCACATACTTTCTGGGGATATTTACGGACTCGGCCAACTCCGATTGGCCCATCGCCCCATTGTTGTTTTCAAAGTTCTTGACTACTCGATAAAGCAACAGTAACATCAACTTTTTCTTGTGGCTTAGGCTAATTTTTAACTTTTCATTTTTCATCGCCCATTCGTTGACATACTGCAGCGCGTAAGCCATCTCAGCACCAAAGAGTACTATCAACCAGCTGAGCTGCAGCCAGATTAGAAAAAGGGGAAGGATAACGAGGCTACCATAAATAGCATTATACCTTGAGAAGGCAAATTGCAGGTTTATAAATCCCCACTGGGTTAATTGATAAAGTGTACCTGCTAGAATTCCTGCAACTAGGGCAGGCAAAAGTCTCACTCTTGTATTGGGAAAAATGAGATAAAGGAGTGTCAGCAATAACCAAATCAGTGTGTAAGGCAGAAGTTTTAGTAAAAAGAAAATCCCAGACTTGAGTTGAGAAAGAATTGAGAACTCGGAAACAAAATTCTGAATCTGACTAGTCACAAAAACCGTAGCACTACTGGCAACTATCAGTAGCACAGGTCCTAGTAATATGACTGCGACATAATCTGAAATTTTTCGTTCCCACCTCCTGCTTTGCTTTATATCCCACATGTCATTAAAAGCTTCCTCAATATTCATCAGGAGTTTTATGACGGTATAAATCAAGAACACCATTGATATCCCAGTGATGATACCACTGTTCGCTCCACCCAACATGTTCTGGGCCAATGGCAATATTTGCTGAAGGACTGCTTCCTGACCAGACAGAAAATTTGATAGCTGTTGCTCAATCAATTTTTCAATTCCAAACCCCTTTCCAATGGCAAAGAGCATCGCCACAACAGGCACAATTGAGAGCATCGAAAAATAGGTAAGAGCTGAAGCTTTCTCTGTGCACTTATCGTCGATAAATTCTTTGATTGCTATAATCCACACCCGGATAAAACCATATCCCCAACGCCTGGCCCGAGGTAGCGATCTAAGTTTAAGACGCCACAGGTCAACCTCGATAAATTGACGAAACTGATTTAGCTTTTTTGTCATGGTGGCGGAAAGATAAAAAAGAAAAAGAGGCTGTCGCCTCTTTTTCACCTAATCACCTGTAAAATCACCTATCAACCTATGACATGAAGATTACGTAGGTATAACATCTCGTCTATTGAATCCCCTATCTATACAGATTTTAATTCTAAAATTGTGATCTCTGGCAGAATTCCTATCCTCCCGGGGTATCCCAAAAAGCCATATCCTCTATTCACATATAAATACTGGTCGCCGTCTTTGTGCAAATCAGACCACTGTTTGTATCGGTACTGTGCGGGACTCCATTTGAACCCTCCTATCTCGACACCAAATTGAAAACCGTGCGTATGTCCAGCCAACGTTAGGTCAATATCTGAATAATTTGGTCTGATCTGAGCATCCCAGTGGCTAGGGTCATGAGAGAGCAAAATCTTAAAAGGATGCTGTTCGACACCTTGATTAGTTCTCTCCATATTACCATATTTTGAAAATCTACCAGCTCCCCAATTTTCACAGCCCAGGAGTGCAAGTTCTTCTCCATCCACTTTCAAGATTCGGTTTTCATTTAGAAGCAAATCCCAACCCATGTATTCATGCATGTCATGCAAGTTCTGAATATCCTTAAGTTTGGCATTTTGACTCGCCCAGTTGTTGTAGTCCCCATAGTCATGATTACCCATCACGGAATACTGTCCCAAAGGAGCTTCTACTTTCTTAAAAACATCTAGATAATCCTTGGCTTCCTCACTTCGATTGTTCACAAGATCACCAGTAAAAAAGAAGATATCTGGCTTCTCAGCATTGAGCATATCGACACCACCCTCGACGGCCGTCTTATTGAAAAAGCTCCCTGTATGAATGTCTGAGATTTGAGCCACTCTTATACCATCAAAAGCCTTTGGTAGATTGGGAAATTCGATCAACTTCCTCCTCACACGATAATCGTGGGCTCCAGAAATGATTCCAAAACTCATTGTTGCTATAGGTATGGTGCCAGCAATAATTGCAGACTTAGCCATAAATTCAGATCGAGATGTAGAGAACTTGTGGTCTTCTGTTGGAAACAAATTCACAAGCCATGTAACTCCTCTTCTTAAGTCATCTACGAGCAGAAATAAGGACGCCAATACCTTGCCCATAAAGAGGATAAAAAAGAACGTAGTAATATAAAGTCGCAGATTTTTGAAAACCTTCGGGTCAATCTTAGTGTACATCAAAACCCCTGCAACTGCCAAAGTGCTAATCACCCAGTAGGAGATCATTACGCTTCGCCTAACCCAAAGAGATGCGCCATCCAACATCGACCTGATCATCATAAAGATGTATAGATCAAGTGCGAAATAGAGAGTTAATAAAACAACAACAAAATAAATTCTACTCATATCATAAAAAAACTCTCCCGAGACTGTCGAGAGAGTTATATGTTAACTTAAACCTAACCGACGATTAATCCCTTTGGCAACAAGTTCATAATCGATATACACCCTAACGTATTGCGCACTTCAAAGGTTGACCAAATGCAAGCAAGAAATTCCGTTGAAATCACGCTACTCAAGACTAAGCTGCTTGCCTAAGTACTTCCTCTTCTTTATGTCTCCTACTATAAAACCAGTATTTCATTCGGTAGACAATCGTGAATAAAACTGGTACAATGATCAACGTCAAAAAAGTCGCAACAATAAGCCCAAATATTACTGTCCAAGCCAATGGACCCCAGAAGATCACGTTGTCTCCTCCGATATAGATATTTGGATTAAACTCTGTGACAAGGGTATAAAAATCGATGTTTAAACCAATCGCCAATGGAATCAAACCGAGTACCGTTGTGATCGCAGTCAGTATAACGGGTCGCAATCTTGCTTTTCCGCTCTTTATCACAATGTCCTTCGCATCCTCTTTTGACAGATAATCTCCCCTACCCAAATCTCTCTTTTCTTTTTCACGATCTATGAGGAGTTGCGTATAATCCAACAGCACTACTCCGTTATTAACTACAATTCCCGCCAGGGAGATAATTCCCATCATCGTCATCATGATCACAAAAGACCATCCGGTAATTATCAGACCATAAAACACACCGATGAATGAAAGGAAAATAGCAATCATGATTATGAGAGGTTTTGAAACACCTCCAAATTGGAATACCAGAATCAGTGCGATTAGACCAAGGCCAGAAAAGAAAGCTCCAACCAAAAATGCCATCTGTTTGTTTTGCTCTTCAATCTGACCGGTATAGTCAATTTTCACACCGTCTGGCAAGCCCACGAATTCTTGCATTTCCTCCTGAATCTCAGAAACGATCGCTGCAGCATCAGTAAATCCTGGTTTCAATCCCGAATATACGGTGACCACTCGCTTGGTATCCTTGTGCTTAATCGCACTAAAAGACGAAGTATTCTTTTGAGAGGCGACCGCCGAAACAGGTATCTCTTTAATCTTGCCACTCGACTGATCTCTGAAAATAATATTCTGATTAAACAAGGCACTTTTATCGTATCGAAGATCTTCGTTGAAGCGGACGTTGATGTTATAGTCTTCACCATCTTTCTTGAAGACACCTGCTTTTTCACCAAATAGAGATCTTCTTAGTTGGCTACCTACCTGACCTACAGAGACCCCTAGCTCACCAGCCTTCTCCCTATCAACGGTCACTTGCATAGCTGGCTTTCCTTTGTTCACATCAATCTTCAGCTCCTCGATACCCGCAATATTTTTAGTATTGATAAAGTTTCTCATCTGCTCAGCAACAGCTATCAGCTCATCATAATTATCGCCCTCAATTTCAATGTTGATTGGATATCCAGCTGGAGGACCAGCTGCATCCTTCTCAACGGAAATAGCAACTCCTGGATAGATTCCCTCTAGCGATTCCTGTACTTTTAATCTCAACTGCTCAGAGTCTTTACCTCTTCTGTATTTGAATTCTCGCATGGAGCTTGTGATCTTAGCTCTGTGTGGCATTTCTGCAGATGATCCACCATCCGTTTGAGGATTTCCTGCTCCCTCTCCTACCTGAGATACCGATGATTCTACAAGGAAATTCCTATCTCCATCCATGTACTCAGAATCATTGATAATATCATATACTCTATTTTCGATCTCTTTTGTGATCTGGTCCGTCTTCTCAATAGCAGTTCCCTGCGGGTACTCGATGTAGACGATAATCTGATTTGGAATATTGTCCGGAAAGAATTCAATCTTTGTTCTATTGGCCCCCACCGACATTCCGAAGAACATAAAAGCCGAGATGAGAATAATGAACGTCATACTAAAATACCAGTAGACATTGTTGCCTCTTACTGCATGCTTAAGCCTTCTTTCGTACCAGTTTTCAAACCAGACCAATAAAGTTCGTTGAAATCCATTCGCAGCTTTCTTGATCACAAACTTGTATAGCCAGAATAACAGCACTGTTACAATCATCACCGTTCCCAATGCTCTGATTGGCCCTCCAACAAATAGTATAAAGAGCCCAAAACCGCCGAGTATCAATGTCAATCGAATTAATTGTTTCTGTGAAAGCTCCTTATCACCGATCTCCATAAATTTCGAAACAAGCATAGAATTCATAAAAATGGCCACAAATAGTGAAGAGCCTAGTACTACTGAAAGCGTGATTGGGAAGTAAATCATGAACTGCCCAAACAGACCTGGCCATAGACCAAGTGGTACAAATGCAGCAACTGTCGTTACCGTGGAAATAATGATTGGATAGGCAATTTCTCCTATACCTTTCTTAGCGGCTTGAATTCTTGAAAGTCCCTCCGACTCCATTAGTCGATATACATTTTCAACAACAACAATACCATTATCTACCAACATACCCAGACCCATAATCATTCCAAACAGGATCATTGTGTTCAGCGTGAAACCCAGGGTGTTGAGAATTGCGAACGACATGAACATAGACATCGGAATAGCAAACCCCACAAACAACGCATTTCTGAATCCTAGGAAGAACATCAAGACAGTTACAACCAGAATAATTCCGAAGACAATGTTGTTAACCAAATCGCTCACCTGATTAAGGGTTCTTGCAGATGAGTCATTGGAAATTGTTATATCTAAATCTTGAGGAAATCTGTTTTCCTGCGCATTCTTGACAATCGCTTTGGATTGATTGACGGCATTAATCATATTCTTGCCTGCCCGCTTTTTCACGTCAAGCATCACCACACTACGCCCAAATTCTCTGGCATACGTTGTCTTGTCCTCCTCATCAAAAGTTATTGTAGCTATGTCTTTCAAATAAACTGGAGCATTGTTCTCCGACTTCACAACAAAATTTTCTAACTGTTCGGGAGTTTTTATTTCCCCAAGAATTCTAATCGTTCTTCTCTGCCCACTTGATTTGATATTACCAGCAGACATGGTCATATTTCCATTTCCAATTGCCTGAAGTACATCACCGAAACTGACTTTTGCAGCCATCATTTGATACACATTCACTGCCACCTCTACTTCCTTCTCCTGTGCTCCTCTTATATCTACTCCTTTAATTTCTGGTAAATCTTCTATCTCATCTTCCAGATATTCACCAAACTCCTTCAACTTTTGCACTGGGTAATCTCCAGAGATATTGATATTCATTATTGGGAATTCCTCGGAAAGATTAAGGTCAAAAACATTGGGCTCAACCTTGGCATTGTTGAATAATGGCCAATCTTCCCCTGCTTTCTTCCCATCCACTTTATCCTTCACTTTCGTCTTGGCTGCTTCGACAGTGATCTCCTCATCAAATTCCACTGTGATAATGGAGTAATCTTCCTGCGAAGTAGAAGACACATCTACCACGTTACTCACATTTTTCAGTTCATCCTCAAGAGGATCTGTGATCAATCGTTCTATGTCCTCTGCGGTATTTCCAGGAAATGCAGTACTTATATAAATTTTTGTCTCCTTAATCTCCGGAAAATCTTCCCTTGGCATAGCCTGATAGGAGGAAAATCCGATATAAAGAAAAATGGCAATCATTACATAAATCACCGACGGGTTATCAATTGCCCAAGAGGCTAATTTAAACTCCTTATCTACCTTCTTTTTCTGCGTAGAATCGCTCATGATTTACTTCTTTAAAACCTTAACATCCTGACCATCTTTCACGCTTCGTGCTCCTTCCAGAATGATATTATCACCATTTGAAATGCCTTCTAAAACTTCCACAAGCCCATCCTGAGTTTGACCTGTCTTAATAATTTTTCGCTTAGCCACTGCCGTTTGGTCTTCTTTTACTCCAGAGACCACGTAAGCATACTGCTCACCTTCGGCATTTTCAGACACAACACTTTGAGGAATTAGTATTGCCTCCTTTTGATAATAATCATTGATTTTCACCTTAGCCGTGAGGTTTGGTTTAATACTTCCATTCTTATTAGATACCGGCACCTTCACGTTGAATGATCTGTTATTCGGATTGATATAGTTTCCTGTCTCTTTCACTTTCGATTCCACGGTGGTATTTAGTATTGGAAAAAATACCTTCGCTTCCTTTCCAGGAACCACACTTGTTATATACGTCTCTGGTACCAACACCTCGATAAACATATTCGATAAATTGATAATTCTAAACACTTCAGAACCAGGGCCCGGAGCCACAACTGTACCTTGATCTTTAATGATATCATCAACGATACCGTTAAATGGTGCTCGAATTTTAAACTTATCTAACTGACTCTGCATTTGATCAACTGCGCTCTTTTGAGCATCGTAATTTGTTTTCGCCTGCAAGTATTGAATCTCAGAACCTATCTTTTTATCCCATAATCGTTTCTGTCTTTCGTAAGTTGTTTCGGCAAGAGCCAGTTGAGATTTCATCTGAATCAACTGACTTCCCATTCCTCCGTTGTCTATTGTTCCAAGCAGCTGGCCTTTCGTTACTTTATCCCCCTCATTCACGTGCACTCTTACCAGTGTACCGCCTGTTTCTGGATAGATCAGGACATTTTGCTTGGTTGTTACATCCCCTTGCAGCTCCACATAGTGATAAAACTCTTCTGATTCTGCTTGAAAAACGGTTACTAGAGGAAGATTTGCATTCTCTGATTTTGCAGCAATAGCCGCGTCCAGTTGAGCTATCTCTGACTCCAGTGCCTTATGTTGAGTGACAAGCTCGCCTCTTTTTGCTCGAATAGCAGCCATGTCGCCTTCATCAATGAGAACATTGATGGATGTTTCTTGCGATCCACCACAGGCAACTGTAAGGATCGAAATAATGGTTAGTGTTAGTATGTTATTGATCTTTCTCATGATCTTAATTATTATAAAGAATTCCTAGTGCTTTTTTAAGTTCTATTTGTGCTGTTGCTGCCTCATACAAGGCATTCAAGTAGTTGGTCTGTGCTTCCTTCAACTCAGTGTTGGCTTGAACTACTTCCAAATTTGAACCCACGCCTTCCTGATATTTAATTTTCGTCACATCGTATACCTCTCCAGCTAGTGACACATTCTCACCTTCTGATTCTACATTACGAATGGAGTTATTGACTTTTATCTCAGACTCAAGTATTTCCCTGTCAACATTGTTTTTCAATTGACTCATGCTCTTGTCTACCTGCAACATCTGAATTCTGTTTCTCTGGATAATGCTCTTCTTTGAAAGTCCATCAAATATTGGTATTGAAAGATTCACTCCAATGTTGCTATACCTAAACCAGGTTTGGCTATTGAAATTGGTCAGATCTCCAAAAGTATTTGTCCCAGAAGTCCATCCCAAATTGTAATTCGCATACAGGTTTGGAATGTACTGAGACTGAAAATTCTTCACATTTAAGTCCAGAAGATCTTTATTCGTTTGCAACACTGCATACTCGGGTCGTTGCTGCAACGCTCCTTCTCTATTCACTTCGATTGGCGTGAGGCTCACACTAGACAAATCGCCTGTTAGCGTTAAGCGTGTATCGATCGGCATACCCATTTGAAATTTGAGAATATTCATCGACGTGATCAGCAACTCCGTGTTGTTTTTAAGACTAGTCAGCAAGTTGTTATGCTGAATCTTAATTCTGGAAACATCAATTTTCTCAGCAAAACCATTCTCGTACATCGCATTTGTTTCCGTAAGCAGCGTATCGATGGTGGAAAAATTTCGAGCTAAAAACTCTAGATTCTCTCGGGTAATCAAGACTAGATAGTACGCTTTTGAAACTGCTTCCACTATCTCAACCTTCGTCTGATTCTCCTTCTTTTCACTTAAAAGCTTAACCGTTCTGGCTGCTCTCAATCCCACGAAGAATGATCCATCAAATAGTAATTGGCGAGCGGATATTCCTGCATTTCCTGTATAGTTGGTACCAAAGGCTGCAGGAAATGTCTGCAACTCCCCCGCCGATGAACCAGCTGGCAGAAGGCTCTCATTAACCAAGACTCCATACACTGCTGGTGAAATAAAGTCTTGAATGAAGCTCGTCTGAATTTTGAAATTCTTCGCTAATCCAACAGAACCATCCACTTGAGGTAATCCTCTGGCAAGCGTTTCCTTGATCTGCGTTACTGCAATATCATTTTCAAGATTCGCAATCTGTAAATTCTCATTGTTTTCGAGTGCATAGCTGATGCATTCTTCCAGGGAGAGTTTTGTCTCCTCCTGCGCCTCTGCTCTAAGCAGAAGTGTAGCAAATAGTAGTAATAATAAAGTACGTCTCATTGTTAGAGTGCGTGATTAAGGGTTTCGGATTGTAGGTGTTCCTCGTATCGATCTCTTCCGGCTGTAGTCAATAGACCGTGAATGAAGTGATCAAGAATTTGAAGTTGCACATTCGTAAAATCAAATTCCTTTTGAGGAAATATTTTGTTATTAAAAGCAAGTTGCACTTGCTCGACTCGAAGAATAGATATGATCTTTGGGTCAATTTCAGATCTGAAATAACCTTCCTTGATGCCTCGGCTAATATTCCTTTCTATGTATCCACGTACAGTGGTGTTCTTAAAATTCATGTAATGTCCCCATGCCTCAGCATGATATTTCTGCATATCAAATAAGAGTGAAGGGTTCATTTTGAACACGTGCTTCCTAAGGCACATTGTCACAAGGAAAAGCTCGTGTATGGCATCTTGAGCAGTTGCCTCAATTTCCAAAAATTCTTGGGTCTCCTTATCTAGGTGGTGTAGTGCCACCTCTGATACCAATTTGTCCTTGTTGTCAAAGTACTGATACAACGTTTTCTTAGACATCGATGCCTCCCTGGCAACATCATCCATCGTCACGCTCCTTACACCAAACTGAACGAACAGTTCCTCGGCGTCTTGTATTATCTTTTCTTTCGCTTCCAATTTCTTCGTGATAAAACTTAGGAAACTTTAGATCTTCCAAAAGTTTCCATGGTGTAAAACAACGAATCTTTTTTGAATTGGTTCAACTTTTCATCAATTTTTTTAGAAACTTCTGATCATTCTTGCAACATGACGAATAGTCAACATCATGAAGGACATCTGATTTACGCCAAGTTTGGGCGCGGAACCAGAGTTTTATTCGCTTTTCACGGGTTTGGCCAGGATAAATCCTTCTTCAAATCATGGGAAGAAAAATTGGGCAGCGAGTACACAATTTATGCTTTTGACCTATTCTACCATGGAGAAAGTCGACGAAAGCAAAGCAAGCTCTCAAAGGAAGAATGGGCATTGTACATCAAAGAGGCTATTGAAAGAAATGAAATTGATCACTTCAGCATTCTTGGCTACAGTCTTGGAGGACGTTTTGCTATCGCAACGGCTCTGGCTTTTCCAAAAATGACAGAGGAGCTAATCCTGATTGCGCCAGATGGCATTTTTCTAAGCATCTGGTTCAAGTTGGCCACTACCCCTGGAGTTAGGTTGATTTTCAAATACTTCATGTCCAATCCAGATAAGCTAGAAAATCTGATCAGGTTCAATGAGAGAATCAACGTCGTAAATAGATACATCGCCGATTTCATTCGAAAGGAAATGGGAACCCCTGAAAATCGGAAGCGCGTATACATCTCGTGGAATCATTTCAAAAGTCTCGGTTACAAAAGAGGCAAGCTTATTGCAATGTTCAATAAGTACACATTCAAGCGTAAAATTATTCTTGGATCAAAGGACTACGTTATTAAACCCAAGGGCATTTTACCAATCATTGAGAAGATGGGAGGCTTTGAAATACATGTTTTGGACAAGAAACATCATCAACTGCTAGATGATGAAGTTGTGTTTTTAATCAATCAAACAACTAATTTAAAGCCATGAAGTACGTCACACTATTTTGTCTAATCACTTTTGGCCTAAAAGGATACGCGCAGCAGCCAACTCCTGAGCAGATCAAGATGGTGGAGGATGCAAGGAAGGAAGTAAAGAGAATGAAGGGAGAGAAATTTCCCTCTTTTGAACTTACTACTATCGAAGGGAAAACCTATAGTAGTGGAGATCTTTTGGGAAAAATAGTGGTTTTCAATTTTTGGTTCACTTCATGCCGTCCATGCATTGAAGAACTTCCAGACATAAATGCTTTGAAAAAGGAGTTTGAGAATGAGGATATTGTTTTCATTGCTCCCACTTGGGAAGATCTTTCCAAGGTAAAAAGATTCCTCACCCGATTCAATATGGAATATGAAGTAGTTGCCGATGTAAAGGAATTTGCCGTAGAAAACAATATCTACAGCTACCCAACTCACTTTGTCATTGACCGCAAAGGTTATATTGAGAAGGTGGTTATTGGCTATTCTGTCGTTACAGACAACATGTTGAGAAAAGCTATTAACAAATTACTGAAGTAGGCTTTTCAAACCTGTCAAATCCTTACTTTTGCGCCTTGATTAGAAGTCAATTATTTCAACTTCACAGACGCTCAATTTAATGATCCACTTCTTCCGAAAAACTACAAATGAAATTATTGCTGTTGGAACTGATGGGCACCTTGAAGGTCAAGAGATTGAAAAGCTGAACTGGCTCTTTTCCGGAGCTGATCTAGTCAAAGAAATTAACATTTCTGGAGATTTTGTTGGAGCTCGGAAAGAAATGGTTACTCCATGGAGCACCAATGCCACGGACATTGCTCACAATGCAGGGTTAAAGAATATTTATCGAATAGAAACATTCATTCCAGAGGCCGCAGCGAATGATTTTGATCCTATGCTTCAGCAGAAGTACGCTGGTCTTGATCAAACAATTTTTAAACTTGACAGGGCACCAGAATCAATCCAACATATTGAAAACATCGCGGAGTACAACCAACAACAAGGGTTGGCTCTCAGCAGCGAGGAAATAGCATACCTAGAGGGTGTTGCCAAGGAAATTGGACGGCCCTTGACTGACTCAGAAGTATTCGGTTTCTCACAAATAAACTCTGAACACTGTCGGCACAAAATCTTTAACGGCACCTTTATTATTGATGGAGTCGAGCAGGAGTTTTCGTTGTTTCAATGGATTAAAAAAACTTCAAAGGAAAACCCCAACTTCCTAGTCTCTGCATACAAAGACAACGTAGCTTTTATTGAAGGACCAACAGTGGAACAATTTGCTCCTGAAAGCCAGGATAAGCCAGATTGGTTCGGCCCCAAGGATTTTGAATCTGTCCTTTCTCTCAAAGCTGAGACTCATAATTTCCCGACCACGGTTGAGCCATTTAATGGTGCAGCCACAGGTTCAGGAGGAGAAATCAGGGATCGAATGGCTGGTGGGCAAGGGAGTATCCCACTAGCTGGGACTGCAGTGTACATGACATCCTACTCACGGCTAGAAGATGGGAGAAAGTGGGAAAAGACACCACGGAAGTGGTTGTATCAAACACCGCAAGAGATTCTTACCAAAGCGTCCAACGGAGCCAGTGATTATGGTAACAAGTTTGGTCAACCTCTTATTTGTGGAAGCGTTTTAACTTTTGAGCACGAAGAAGGCGACAAGAAATTTGGCTACGATAAAGTAATCATGCAAGCTGGGGGAATTGGGTATGGAAAGAAGAAAGAAGCGCTCAAGAAACAGGTTTCCGCTTGTGAGAAAATTGTAGTAATGGGCGGTGACAATTATCGAATTGGAATGGGTGGAGGAGCTGTTTCCTCTGTAGATACGGGAGCTTTCAATCAATCCCTAGAGCTAAATGCCGTTCAGCGCTCGAATCCGGAGATGCAAAAAAGAGTTGCCAATGCCGTCCGGGCAATGGTGGAGTTGGAAGACAACACCATCACTTCCATACACGATCATGGGGCTGGTGGGCATCTAAATTGCCTTTCTGAACTTGTAGAAGAGAATGGAGGAACAATTGAGTTGGGTAAACTTCCAGTAGGTGACGAAACGCTATCCAATAAAGAGGTTTTAGGTAACGAATCACAAGAACGAATGGGTCTTGTTATTGGAAAAGAAAACCTTGACTATCTGAAAAGAGTCTCGGAACGAGAAAGAGCACCTTTTTATGAAGTTGGAGAGGCTGGAGATAATCATGAGTTAACGTTCACCAACGATGGAAGCCCCTCTCCTTTTGACTTGAAACTTGAGCATCTCTTCGGTTCCTCACCTAAGACAATTTTGGAAGACAAAACTTCTAACGCTAACTTTTCTGAGCTACAGTATTCGCAGGAAGAAATCAATAGTTACCTGGAAACTGTTCTTCAACTAGAAGCGGTGGCGTGCAAGGACTGGCTAACCAACAAAGTAGATCGTTGTGTAACTGGCCGAGTAGCAACACAGCAAACTTGTGGAGAGCTTCAACTACCGTTGAACAACGTATCCGTCATGGCACTAGATTTCAAATCCAATAAAGGAATTGCAACCTCTCTTGGGCATGCGCCAATCCCGGCATTAGTTGATCCCGCTGCTGGATCCAGGCTCTCAATAACTGAGGCATTGGCAAATCTTGTTTGGGCACCCTTGACGCATGGACTTAATGGTGTTTCGCTCAGTGCTAACTGGATGTGGCCAGCAAAGAACGAAGGCGAAAATGCTCGGCTTTATGCTGGTGTGAGAGCAATCAGCGATTTCGCCTGTGCGCTGGGCATAAACGTCCCGACTGGCAAGGACTCCATGTCAATGACACAGAAATATCCTGATGGCGAAAAGGTCTATGCGCCAGGAACTGTCATTATCAGCGCAGTTGGAGAAGTTTCTGACATAAACCAGACGGTCAGTCCTGTTATCGATTACTCGAAGACAAACTCAAAAATTCTCTACGTAGATTTCTCTGGAAAAGCCTTCGAATTGGGCGGCTCTTCCTTTGGTCAAACGTTGTCGAAAGTTGGAACAAAAGTTCCGGATGCCGAGGCAGCAGTCGTTGGGAAAACATTTAACGCCGTTCAGCGATTGATCAGTCGAGGACTGATCCTGGCAGGGCACGATGTATCCGCAGGCGGATTGATCACAACTTTACTGGAAATGAATTTTTCCAATACAAAAGGAGGCTTGGATATTGACCTTTCCAGCCTTGAAGAGCAAGACATTGTTAAAATATTGTTCGCCGAAAGACCTTCATTAATCTTACAAGTTGAGGGAAGTGAGGCCGCTGAGTTATTGACCAAACATGGAGTTTCCTTCGAGGAAATTGGAACAGTCACTAACACGAGATCCGTTGATGTTAAAAAAGAAAACTGGTCTCAATCCTTTGATATAGCAAAATACAGAGATCTATGGTTCAGAACTTCCTATCTGCTAGATCAGAAACAGACAGATCTTGAGATTGCTGATCAACGAAAATCAAATCGTTTCAACCAGCCGCTCTCCTACTCCTTGCCTTCTCGCTTTGACGGGAAGGCTTCAACATACAACCTAGACTTCAATCGAAAATCGACGTCCGGAGTAAAAGCAGCAATTATTCGTGAGCAAGGTGTGAATAGCGACCGGGAAATGGCATATGCACTTTGGCTTGCTGGTTTTGATGTCAAGGACGTTCACATGACGGATCTGATCACGGGAAGAGAGGATCTCAGTGAAGTCAACATGATTGTATTTGTAGGTGGTTTCTCGAATTCTGACGTTCTTGGATCTGCAAAAGGCTGGGCTGGCTCATTTCTCTATAATGAAAAGGCAAAAACTGCACTTGACAATTTCTATGCGAGAGAGGACACATTAAGCCTCGGCGTATGCAATGGCTGTCAACTGATGATGGAGTTAAATCTTATTTATCCTGAGCTGGGAGATAATCACCCAAAAATGCATCACAACATTTCAGGCAAATTCGAATGCGCATTTATCGGAGTAGATGTACAGGCTACTGACTCGATTCTGTTAAAGTCCATGGTCGGATCGAAACTTGGTATCTGGTTGGCACATGGAGAAGGTAGATTCATTCTGGACAACGAAGCAGAATACTCTATTCCTGTTAAATACTCGAGTAAAGAGTTTCCTGGAAATGCAAACGGGAGTGATTTCGCCACCGCAGCCTTGTCTTCAAAAGACGGTCGACACCTGGCAATCATGCCTCATTTGGAGCGTTCGCTATTTCAGTGGAACTGGCCATACAAGAAGGGCCTAGAAAATGCTGAAATTTCTCCATGGATGGAGCCTTTCGCAAATGCATTTGATTGGGTTAAGTTTCGATCTTAACATTTTTATTTTAGTAAAATTCCTCTACTTTTGCCGTCCGATTTGGCCCATGGTGTAACTGGCAACACGTCTGTTTTTGGTACAGAAGAGTCTAGGTTCGAGCCCTAGTGGGCCAACAAGGTTTTTTAGAGCAAATGGTGAGAAATCCTGTCCGATGAAGGTCGGGAAGCACTGATAAGCCAACTTCATCCCGCTTTATAGCGGGATTATTTTTAATAGAATGTCGTCAGTAAAATTATTTTCAGGCTCTGCCACGCATCAACTCGCAACTGAAATTGCTTTCAATTACGGTAATCCGCTAGGCACAAGCGAGAAGCAAACATTTAGTGATGGCGAGATTGGCGTTTACTTAACTGAATCAGTCAGAGGATGTGATGTCTTTCTAATTCAATCCACTCCTCCCCCGACTGAAAATATCTTTGAACTATTGTTAATGATTGACGCAGCACGAAGAGCGAGCGCCAAGCATGTGACTGTAGTCGTTCCTTACTTCGGATATGCTCGCCAGGACAGAAAAGATAAGCCCAGAGTTTCCATAGCTGCCAAGCTAATGGCTAACCTGCTAACCTCTGCTGGAGCGGACAGACTGGTAACCTGCGATTTACACGCACAACAAATACAAGGCTTTTTCGATATCCCTGTGGATCACATGGATGGGTCCGCAATCTTCGTCCCTTACATCAAAAATCTAAACCTCAACAATTTGATTTTTGCTTCCCCGGACGTAGGCGGTACAGCACGCGCAAGATCCTACGCTAAAATGTTTGAGGTAGACATGATCGTATGCGACAAGCAGCGAAAAAGAGCTAACGAGATTGCTTCTATGCAAGTAATCGGTGATGTAGCGGGAAAGGATGTCGTGCTAGTAGATGACATGGTTGATACAGCAGGAACTATCAGCAAGGCTGCAACCATTATAAAGGAAAAGGGAGCAAACTCAGTGAGAGCCATAGCAACACATGGTGTTTTATCTGGAAACGCTCACCAAAATATTGAGGAATCTGCACTGGAAGAATTAATCATCACTGATACAATTCCGCAGAAGGAGGGTTCCAACAAAATCAAAGTATTGACAGTAGCGGATCTTTTTTCGAAAGCGATCAGAAAGATTCACGATCACGAGTCAATCAGTTCATTATTTATCAAGTAATTAATTAAATCAAGTATATATTTTTATGAAAACTGTTGAGATTATAGGGTATAAGAGAGCAAATCTTGGCAAGACTGAAGCAAAGCGCTTAAGAGAAGAAGGAATGGTACCATGCGTTGTGTATGGCGGTGATCATCAGATCCATTTCTACGCTCCGGCGATCTTGTTTAGAGATCTTGTTTATACCGACCAAGCGCACTTTGCAATGCTTACCATCGAAGGTGAGCCAGAACCTTTTGAAGCAATTATGCAAGACTTACAATTTCACCCTACGAGTGAGGTTTTGATGCATGTTGATTTTCTTCAATTGTTTAGAGGGACACCGATTAAAATGGATATTCCCACCAAACCTGTGGGCAGTGCTCCAGGGCTCTTAGCTGGAGGAAAGTTGATTAGAAAGGTAAAATATCTATCTATAAAATCATTGCCTAAGAACATGCCGGAAGTCATCGAAGTTGATGTTTCTGAGTTAGACTTGGGTCAGTCAATCAAAGTTGGTGAAGTTCCGACAGGAGAATGGGAAATTCTAAATAGCCCACTAGTAACAATTGCTGGTATCGAGGTACCGAGAGCATTGAAGAGCAAAGAAGAGGAAGAAGAAGAAATGGAAGGAGAAGGAGAAGAAGGAGAAGAGGGAGCAGAAGGAGCAGAAGCCACCGAAGGTGGCGATGCTGCAGCACCTGCTGAAGGCTCTAAAGAATCGTAGTAAGAATTCATTAGTAATTTTAGATCCTGCTCGTATGAGCAGGATTTTTTTTGAAATGAGTTTAGAATTCCGAAAAGCAGAAAGTAACGACCTTGATCATTCACTCAGCATGATGCAAGACTTCTATGCAATCGACAACTATCCTTTTGACAGGGAACAAGCAAAGAAGAACTTCATGGAATTCACCAGCTCCGAAACACTGGGTGTTTTTTGGTTAGTGTTACATAATAGCGAAATCATCGGGTACTTGATTCTGACCTTTGGGTACAGTTTTGAATATGGTGGTCGCGACGCATTTGTTGATGAACTTTATCTAAAGGAGCAGTATCGAGGAAGAGGATTCGGCACTGAATTATTGAGCCAACTAGATATTCAGGTGATTTCCCTAGAGATCCGTGCCCTCCACCTTGAGGTCGAGAAGGCCAACGAAACGGGCATCAATCTGTATTTAAAAAATGGATTCTTGGGAAAGAATCGATCGCTTCTGACCAAAAAAATCACTCAATGAAATACCTCATCGCTGGGCTCGGAAATATCGGACTGGAATACGAATTGACCAGACACAACATCGGCTTTCTTATCCTCGATAGATTAGCTGATGAGAAAGGAGTCACCTTTACCGTTGACAAACTAGCATCGATCGCAGAAATTAGTCACAAAGGAAGAACGCTGCACATAATAAAGCCCACCACATACATGAACCTGAGTGGCAAAGCCGTGAACTTCTGGCTTCAGCACCACAAGGTTTCAAAGGACAATTTGCTAGTAGTTACGGACGACATTGCCCTCCCCTATGGGAAACTTAGACTTAAACCAAAGGGCTCAGCTGGCGGTCACAATGGGCTGAAAAACATTGAACAAATGACAGGTGGACAAGATTATGCTCGTCTCCGCTTTGGCGTTGGGGACGACTTCTATAAAGGAAATCAGGTGGATTATGTACTTAGTCCCTTTTCAAAAAAAGAGCTCGATGAACTGGTTTTAAACATGGATCGGGCAATTGACGCCATTCTTTCTTTTTGTAGCATCGGGATGGAGCGAACAATGAATCAGTTCAATTAATTCTGCTCCAATAAATTGATCTTAAGAAAACTTTTTGTAACTATTAACCATCTTGGTAGTACTTCATTAAGTGCTGTGCAACCTACCAAGGGTTCATTTGTCATTACTAAAATCGAAAACCAATGCGCTACTACCTCAAAATCACCTTTAGAAATCTCCTACGTCACAAATTCTCATCCTCCATCAATCTAATCGGTTTAACCACCGGTCTGATTTGTACACTTTTCATCTACCTCTGGGTTCAGGATGAACTTCAGGTTAGCAAATTTCATGAAAAGGATAGTCGATTATTCAGGGTGATGGAGTATCAAACCTATTCTGATCACCTCGGAACAACTTCTTCCACTCCTGGTATTCTGGGAGAGAACCTTAAGATAGACTTTCCTGACATTGAATACGCAGCAACAACTGCATGGGTAAGTCCATATCTGCTTTCCTATGATGACAAATTTTTCAAAGAAGATGGTTTTCACGTTGGAGAAGATTTTTTCAATATCTTCAGTTTCAACCTCATTTATGGTAGTCCAGATGAGGTATTAAAAGACAAAACCTCAATCTGTGTTTCTCGGTCCCTAGCAACCAAAATTTTTGGCAGTATCGAGGCAGCAGTAGGCGAATCGGTTCGATTCGAAGAGGATCGTTCATTCATTGTAAGCGGTATTTTCGAAGACACACCTGATCAATCAATATTCGATTTCGATTTTGTGCTCTCATTCGAGGATTTCAAGGACGATAACGAATGGGTTCTTAGTTGGGGAAACAACGGTCCACGCACCTATGCAGTATTAAGAGAAGGTGCCGACCCTGACCAAGTATCGGAAAAGATAAAGGGATATGTCAAAACCAAAGATGAGGACAGCAACGTTGACTTATTTCTCAAAAAATATTCTGATCACTACCTCTACGGCTCTTATACCAACGGAGTCCAAGATGGTGGTAGAATCGAATATGTAAGACTTTTTTCAGCAATTGCGCTTTTCATTCTGATTATCGCCTGTATCAATTTCATGAATTTATCTACAGCAAGAGCCTCAAAACGTGCGCATGAAGTTGGGGTGAGAAAGGCCATAGGTGCGCGACGTAAAGTACTGATTGCGCAATTTATAGGAGAGTCACTTCTTATATCTTCCCTCTCTCTAATAGCCGCTTTTCTGATTGTAATGGTCTTGCTTCCCCAGTTTAACTTAATTACCGACAAGCACATAACCTTGAATTTCACACCGCAACTATTGACAGTTTCACTTGGGTCCGTACTGCTCACGGGTTTGCTTGCAGGTAGTTATCCTGCATTATACCTCACCTCGTTCAACCCAGTGAGTGTCTTGAAAGGCGACATAAAAACTTCGATTGGTGAGCTCTGGGCAAGAAAGGGACTTGTCGTTTTTCAGTTCACGCTGACAATTATTCTAATCATTGGTGTTCTGGTGATTTACCAGCAGACCAACTTTATCTTCACCAAAAATCTTGGGTACGATCAGGAAAACGTGGTTTTCTTTGAGCAAACGGAGAAAATAAGTGATAATTCAGAAACATTTCTAAATGAAATGAAACGTATTCCCGGAGTAGTGAACGCCGCTGGAATAGGGCATAGTTTGCTTGGCCAAAATAACAATACTTCAGGACTTGACTGGAAGGGAAAGAACCCTGAGGAACGAATACTCTTTGAAAATTTTGCGGTGTCCTATGATCTAATGGAGACAATCGATTTCAAGTTTCTAGATGGCCGGAGTTTTAGCAAAGAGTTTGGTGCCGACTCGTCCAAAATCATAATTAATGAAACTGGCGCAAAAACCTTAGGGTTCGAGAATCCCCTTGGTGAGAATATTCGACTGTGGGACCAATATGATATGGAGATCATCGGTATTGTTGAGGATTTTCATTTTCAGTCATTTAAACAAGAGGTTGCTCCAGCATTTTTCCGATTGTCCGGCACATGGAATGTTGCCCTAAGGCTGGAAGCAGGCCGTGAAGTTGAAGCAATGGCTGCTGTGCAGGACTTTTACGAGGAGTACAATTCAGGTTTCATCTTTGACTATCAGTTTCTAGATAAGGGCTACGAGGAGTTATATACTTCTGAAATTCGTGTCGGAACACTCTCTAAGTACTTTGCAGGGTTCGCCATTCTCATCTCCTGTCTTGGCCTCTTTGGACTGGCTTCATTTACAGCTGAAAGGAGGATCAAAGAAATTGGAGTGCGAAAAGTGCTAGGTGCAACGGTCACAAATATTGTAATGATGTTATCTAAGGACTTCACTCGGCTGGTCGGGATCTCAATTCTACTGGCAATTCCGATCTCTTGGTATTTGATGCAGCAATGGCTAAGCAATTTCGCTTACAAGATTGACCTGGGAATTTCAATTTTCCTAGGTGCCGCTTTATTATCACTTTTGATTGCTTGGCTCACGGTGAGTTCCCAGGCAATGAGAGCGGCAAATATAAATCCAGCGAAGTGTTTAAAAGATGAGTGATCAAGGGTACAACTACCTGTGATAATCTGCTACTCGCTCTTTGAATAGGTGATGCAGACGGATGGTCTCAGCGCCCGGTCTACCAGTTCCAATGACTTGATCATCAATTTTTAAAACAGGCATCACTTCTTTGATAGTCCCGGAAATGAATACCTCATCGGCATTTAGCACCTCATCTACGGTAACGTCCTGGATACGGATTTCCATAAGACCCTTCGCTATTTCCAGTATATGCTTTCGAGTAATTCCATGTAGAATGTTCTTCTCTGGAGTCAGCAGCACACCATCTTTGATAATGAAAACATTACTCCTTGAAGCTTCACTTACGACTCCATTTTTGTGGTACAAAACATCAAGAGCGTTGTACTTTTTCTTTCGCCGATGGACTTGGTAGCTGGTGAAGTAGTTTATACTCTTGATGGTAGCATTCTCACGGACGTAGTCTTCCAAAATCAAATTTGTCTCTGAAATTTCGGCAGCCTCCTCGAAGGGTGCATTGATGATGAAAAAGAGTGGGCTTATCTCGTCGTCAGCATCTACACCATCTCCTAGCAATAACAGTTTAAGGGAAGAACTGGCGAATCCGTTTTTCTTTAGTAAGCTGCGAACAGCAGACTGAACCTCCTCCTTAGAAATATGCCTACTCAAATGTAAGAACCGCTGCGAATCGTCAAAGCGATTAAGGTAGTCTTCAAAGAATGTCGGTTTACCATTTTTGGCTCTAAAAAAGTCAAAGATTCCAAATCCACGATGTACACCCAGATTGTGAATGGAAATAGAAGCTTCGGCTTCATCCACCAATTTCCCGTTGAAATAACAAAACGCCATACTTGCAATTAATTCCACAATTCTAGGCAGATTTGATTTGATTTTTACATTTTCGCTAGAATCTCATCAAGAATAAGCAATTGAAAATCCTAATAATCGGTGGTGGTGCTGCTGGGTTTTTCGCAGCAATCAATATAGCAGAGAAGAACCCTGATTACAAGGTGACCATTCTAGAAAAGTCTAATAAACTCTTGAGTAAGGTGAGGGTTTCGGGCGGTGGAAGATGCAACGTAACCAACGCAAGGTCAAATCCTTCAGAACTTGTTAAGTTTTATCCCAGGGGGCAAAAAAAACTACACACTTTATTCAAGGTATTTTCCACTAGTGATATGGTGGATTGGTTAGCGGCAAAAGGAGTTCAAACAAAGGCAGAAACTGATCTTCGAATGTTTCCCAAAAGCGATACATCGCAAACGATTATAGACTGCTTTCAGGATACAGCGAAAAAGCACAAAGTAGAAGTTCTCACAAATTGTGCAATGAATTCCTTTTATCAGAAGGGAGAAAAGTGGGTTGTTGAAACGTCAAATGGAGTACATAAAAGTGATAAACTCGTAATCGCCACAGGCTCGTCCCCTTCACTCTGGAAATCATTGGAAAAATTTGGATTTGAAATAGAACCTCCAGTACCCTCCTTATTTACCTTCAACATCTCTGATCAACGAATCAGAGGATTGCAGGGCTTGTCATTTGACTCTGCAACTGTCAAGATCACTGGAACCAAACTGGTGGACATTGGCCCACTCCTAATTACCCATTGGGGTCTTAGCGGTCCGGCAATTCTGAAATTATGCGCTTGGGGTGCTAGAGAACTTCAGGAGGTCAATTACAGATTTGACATCCTGGTTAACTACCTGTGAGAAATGACTTCTGAGGTAGCGTTGAGTTTGCTTAAGAAATACCGCGAAGCAAACACCAAGCGAAAAGTCTCAAACTATCCCCTCTTCGACCTTCCTAAAAGATTTTGGACACAACTGCTCGAATTTTGTGGTGTTTCTGCCGCAACCACATTTGCAGATTTGACAAAGAAGCAACAGAATAAACTGGTTGAGGAACTGACCCAGGGACTCTACAGGGTCAATGGAAAAAGCACTTTCAAGGAAGAATTTGTAACCAGTGGAGGAGTAAAGCTCAATCAAATTGATTTGAATACCTTCGAAAGCATGAGATTTCCAAATCTATATCTAGCTGGGGAGGTGTTAAACATTGATGCGCTAACAGGAGGATTCAATTTTCAAGCATGCTGGTCCGCAGCATGGGTAATTTCGGAAAGCGTCTAATACCACGAACCTTAGCATTCGATTGCTAGGTGGAATAGTATTTCTTTTTCAGCCAAAAGGAGACTCTAACCAATAAGATCAAAGCAGGAACCTCAACCAAGGGCCCAATCACTCCTGTAAATGCCTGACCAGAATCTAATCCAAAGACAGCAATGGCAACTGCGATAGCTAGTTCGAAATTATTACCAGCAGCTGTGAAAGCAATAGCAGCATTCTTCTCATATGAAGCACCCATTGCCTTGCTGAAGAAGAAGCCAATCAAAAACATAGCAGAAAAATATAACAGCAGAGGCACCGCTATTCTAATCACGTCCATTGGAATTTGTACGATTAATTCCCCTTTCAAAGAGAACATGACCACTATTGTAAAGAGTAGTGCAATGAGTGTAAGAGGAGACACAGCCGGAATGAACTTTTTGGTGTACCAGTCTGGCCCTTTCCATTTCACTAATATGAGTCGACTAAGAAGTCCAGCGAGAAAAGGGATGCCTAGGTAGATGGCTACACTTTTGGCAATAGTCACAATGGATATATCTACTATAGCTCCTTCAAATCCAAAATATGGTGGAAGAACGGTGATAAACAGCCAAGCATAAAAGCTGTAGGCAAAGACTTGAAAAATACTATTGAGTGCAACAAGTCCTGCACCGTACTCGCTACTTCCCTCTGCCAGATCATTCCAAACTAGCACCATTGCAATACACCGAGCCAATCCAATCAGGATCAAACCAACCATGTACTCTGGATAAGCCTGTAGGAACGTAATGGCTAAAATAAACATCAACACAGGGCCGATCACCCAATTTAGCACTAGCGAAATCGACAAGATTCTAACATTTTTAAAAACCTGGGGTAGCAACCTGTAGTCAACCTTTGCCAGTGGTGGATACATCATTAAGATCAATCCAATAGCAATTGGGATATTCGTACTTCCCCTACTGAATGAATTAATTAGGGAAGATCCAGACGGAAAGAAATAACCAATACCAACACCCACCAGCATTGCTATAAAAATCCAGACGGTCAAGTACTGATCCAAAAAGCCAAGTTTTTTCATAGACGTTGCTCAAATTAAAGTGCAAGTATGCATACTCTATCGTAAAATTGCAATGAATAGATCAAAATGAATTCTTCTTAGAGTACTAAATTCGTATATGCCCAACAGTTTCTTTCAGTTCAAGCAATTCCGAGTCAATCAGGTACGATCAGGGATGAAAGTAACAACGGATGGGTGTCTTTTTGGAGCTTACGTGGCAAACAGTCTTGAACAAGCCGCCGATGAACCAAATTACATGCTGGACATTGGTACTGGAACAGGGCTACTCGCTTTGATACTTGCCCAAGTCACTAATCGATCAAGCATTGAGGCAATTGACATGAGTGAAAACGCTCATTCAGAAGCGGGTGAAAATTTTAATGCTTCTCACTGGAAAGACAGATTGTTTTCATCACATCAGTCACTGCAAAAATTCAATCCATCCAGGCTGTACGATCTAATTATCTGTAATCCACCCTTTTTTGGAAAAAGTCAAAAGGGAACAACCGAACAAAAAAATCAGGCGATTCATAACGATCACCTATCAATGGAGGAGCTGAGTTCTGGCATCGACCGGCTACTGACAAATGAAGGCGTGGCCTGGATAATGTATCCAGAATGGGAAATGAAAGCATTCATTAAATGGATGGAGAAAAGTCAAATACTCCCATGTAGTACAGTACTGGTAAGGAACAAGGCCGAAGCACCGGTTTTTAGAATGATCGTCAAGTTCTCACGCTCCACTTCCGACGAAATTCAAAGAGAACTATTGATTCGAGAAGGTAACGGCTCCTACTCTCAAGAATTTTTAAACTTAGTAGAGAACTACTATTTGTAATCGATACCGCTAAAATTACGCCGTTCTTCTGCGGACTTTCTTTTCATTTCCATTTCTTATCTTTCCATGACCTAACCAATTCCACTATGAAACATATCGGAACTTCTGTATTTCTTCTGGTCCTACTAGCAGTTGGCTGCCAGCCCACTCAAGATCAATCTGTCGCAAAGATTTCCAACCAATACATTGATCTAGAAGCTCTTTTTCGTGAATGGCGTGCCTTTGAAAGACCTCCAATGAAAGAAGGAGCTCCTGACTATACAGTAGAGACTTTCAAAAAAAGATGGCCAGAATTTCAAGATTTACGATCAAGGCTTGAAGCCATTGACACCACAGACTGGCCGGTAGATCAGCAAGTGGACTGGTCTATTGTGTGGGCAGAGATGAATGGATATGACTTCAATCACAACATTTTGAAACCATGGGTGCGTGATCCGGCTTTTTACAAATCACTCTGGATGTCGAAAAGCGATGTACCAGCTCACGAAGGTCCAACGCACCATGGAACTACCGAGTTTTGGACCTATCAAATACCGCTTTCCTCTGAGGAACGTACAAGGTTACTAAGTGACTTGGACGTGATACCTCCGCTTAATGAACAAGCCAAGGTCAACCTAACAGGGAATGCTAAGGACCTTTGGATCACAGGTATCCGCACCTTCACTTCTCAAAGTGAGAACCTCAAATCCATTCTTGATGTACCCGAAATTTCTGCTGATGCTGAGTTGGTATCAGCCATAAATAGAGCCATCGTCTCAACAGATGACCTTGAAATATGGCTGCAAGACCAAGCCAAATTCAAAACGGGTCCTTCTGGGATCGGCAAGGAAAATTATACGTGGTATCTGCAAAACGTCCATTTAGTCCCAATGACCTGGGATGATGAAGTTGGTTTGCTAAAGCGAGAACTGGCAAGAGCTTGGTCGGCACTAAAGTTGGAGGAGCATAGAAATCGGAATTTACCAGAATTGACATCAGCTGAAAGTCCAGGGGACTATACTGCACAGGCGGAGGAAGCCACTCAAAGTCTTCTTGCTTTTCTTGACCAACAAGAAATCGTGACTGTAAAAGACTATTTTGAGCCAGCACTTCGCGCACATCAGGGAGCTTTCATTCCGAAGGAAACCAGAAATTTCTTTGCCATCACCGCACACTATGATCCCCGTCCGCTCTACTCTCATTTCTACCACTGGTTTGAGCTGGCAAGAATGGAAAAAGAACCCCACCCTAGTGAGATACGACGTGGGCCACTTCTATACAATATTTTCGACTCTAGAAATGAGGGGACAGCCACTGCTGTAGAAGAGATGTTTATGAATGCTGGATTGTATGATGATAATCCGCGAGTTAAAGAAATCGTCTACATCATGATCGCACAACGGGCAGCACGTGGACTCGGATCTCTCTACGCACACGCCAATGAAATGACGATGGAAGAAGCTGGTGGAATACACTCGGAATACACTCCACGTGGTTGGATGAAAACAGAAAAAGAGTTACTCATCTTCGAGCAACATCTCTACCTACGTCAGCCAGGGTACGGAACCAGCTACATCACTGGTAAGTACTTACTGGAGGATACGATGGCTGAGTATGCACGAATGAAGGAGTCACGAAACGAAGAGTTTGTGATGAAGGAGTTTTTCGATCTTTTGAATTCCGTAGGGAACATTCCTATTTCTCTAGGCAAGCGACAGATGACAGAAGGTGGGACTCCAAGTCCTGAAGTGATTAAGAGCGAAATGTAAATGAGAAGGGTGACTCAGGCAGGGAAGATCCGATAAAAGTCTTCGCACAGAAAGCCTTACCACCCGCTCGCCTCAAGCATTTTATGAAAGATCTCGGTGTTGGAATAGACTCCGGCAAATTTCTCTGCGCCAGGTCCATATGCAAATACGGGGATTAGAGTTGTCGTATGCCCACCAGTCGAAAATGTCCCCGTGATTTTATCGTAATCTGACCAATTTTCTCCTTCAACCGGAGTTGAGGAAAGTGCAAAGCCGCCAGTCTCGTGGTCTGCAGTAACAATCACCAGCGTGTTTCCCTCTTTCTCAGCAAAGTCCAGAACTAAGCCAATCACCTTGTCGAAATCCAGAAGTTCAGTTGTTAAGTATTCGGCATCATTTGCATGTCCTCCCCAATCAATCTGAGAGGCTTCAACCATTAAAAAGAATCCATCCTCATTTCTGGACAGATGATCAATTCCCAGTTCAGTTGCGTTGGATAAAAAGTCTCCCCTCCCATCAAGCATCCTGGGCATGCTGGTAGCGGTGTCCAGATAGACATATTGACAACCTTCGCATAGTGCTTCAAAGCTGGCAAGTGCAAGCGTGTCCAAAATCACATCCTGATCCTGCATGGTATCGTAGTAGTTGGCTCCATCATCTCGGTCCTTAAAATATGGAAGGCCAGCTCCCGCTACAAAATCGAGGTCAGCAAAAGCCATCTGCTTGGCAATCTCTTCATGCATACTTCGCGACTTAACGTGCGAATAAAAACATGCAGGAGTGGCGTGTGTGATCGACGATGTAGCAACAACCCCCGATGAAACATTCTTCTTTTTAGCAATTTCAACGATCGTTGGTATGGAAACGGTGTCGCTATTTACTCCAATCGCTCCATTGTAACTCTTTTGACCGCTGGCAAAGGCCGTAGCTCCTGCTGCCGAGTCCGTAATTTTATGACTTGAGGCTGAGGTATTACTCAAGCCAATATTCTTAAATCTGCTGAAATTGGGTGTTTCTTCGCTGTAGTAGAAGCTTGAAGATACTTGCGTTAAACCCATTCCATCTCCAATTAGTAAAATGACATTTTTTGCCTTTTTTGATTCTGTGGAAGAACAGGAAACGGAAATAAATATGAGTGCGCAGATTTGCGACAGTATTTTGGAATACCTGATCATAATTGTTGTTCTAAGTTGGTATTATACAAAGAAGCTTGGGTAGGGCCTCTTAACAAACTTAGTCAATTGGAGGCAACTGCTAAAAATTCAAATATTAGCATTTGTCATATTTCTATGACTAGTGTCACTAACCATGAGAACAGAGGAAGTATACTGAATGTCTAACCAACCTGAGCAAACATTTGAACATGCCATTGAGGCAAACAAGGATCGGATTTACAGGATTTGTAGAATCTATGCTGTAAGCCCCATTGAGCCAAAAGATCTTTTCCAGGAAGTTGTATTTCAGGCATGGAAATCCTACCCGCAGTTTGCATGTAGATCCAGCATTGGCACGTGGATTTACCGTATAGCATTGAATGTGTGCCTCAGGTCGAAGATGAGGCTCGACAAGGAAAATGAGAGGAAGGTTCAAGTGGAATCCATTCAGTTTTTACCCAACACTGAGGGTGAGGATCCAGCTCAAAAGGAAAAGTATAGTGCACTTCGTGAATGCATATCGACCCTAACTGAGAGCAATAGGACACTTATCATCTTATATCTAGAAGAGCTAGGCTATAAGGAAATAGCAGAAGTAATGGGTTTGACGGAAAACCACGTTGCAGTGAAAATGAAAAGAATCAGAGCACAATTACTGGATTGTATAACGAACAAATTGAAATAGAATGCTGGATAAGGAGCTGAAAGATATTTGGAGAAATTCCTCCCAAAAAGAGAAGATAAAATTTGATCTATCGAGACTTTTAATTGACTTAAATACCAAAATGGAACACCTTGAAAAGACTATAAGAAGAAGAGATTTTAGAGAAATCACCGCCTGTGTCATTGGCTTTTTTCTCTTTGGGTACTTCGCCTACGAAATCCCATTTCCGATTACAAAGGCGGCTTGCATTTTCGCCATGTTCTACTTCCTCTACGTGGTTTATAGAATTAAAAAGGCTGAAAGAAAGGATTCAGAGAGTGGTTTGTCGCTTTCATTTCGAGATCAGCTAGTAAGTCGGAAAATTCATTTGACAAGACAAGCCGATTTATTAAACAGCGTCCTGTACTGGTACGTACTTCCACCCTTCATTATGAACATTGTTTTCATCCTCGGGTTGGGTGACCCAACAGTCTACCATTGGGAACCTAGATTGTTGCATCTACTACCACTGACCACCCCAGAGAAAATAAAGACGATAATCATTCTGGCACTATTCTACTCGCTTATTGTGTGGCTGAACAAACGCGCGGTACAAAAGACCTTGAACCCAGCCATACAAGAGGTAAAAAGAGTTTTAAAGGAACTTGAAAATGACCTCAAAAGTTCTACTTTTGATGTTTAATGATTGCGAATAAACAATATCAGACTCTGAAACTCTATGCGGCCGCTGGCCTTCTAATCTGCTTCTTCGGCTTGTCAGGGTATGTTTATATCGATTCTTCAGAAAAAGTAATAGATCAAATCGTACAGTTTGATCGGCAGGAATTGGTGTCGAACCAAGTAACCTCAGCTGAAAATTGGTCTGTCCCTGTAGCAACTTTTAATCGTTCAATTCTTCAAGAAACTTTTCTAGCATACTGCCAGATTGCTTTTGATTCCGCTGAAAGGGTTAAAAGTTTCAAGGCACGATCAAATCAATCTCAGGATCGAACCAAATTTTCCGCCCAAAGGAAAACCGTCCCATCGGCTTCCAAAGAGCCTGCATCTTCTTTGTTAATTGGATAGGCACTATCCATAATATTCCCAAGTGGGATTTAGTCTATTAATTAACCGCTGTCTTCATACCGAAGTCAGCTCATTCAATTTCCAAGAAAATGAAGTATATCAAAAAAGCAATGAAGTTTGTTGGCTATTTGCTTGCTATCACTCTGCTGTCAGTTGGCCTGGGATTCAGCGGGGCCATTTTTCCTGTTTATAAAAGAAAAGACGATAATGAGGATAAGATCGAAATGGTTGAATTCAACGCAAAAGATCCAGGCAAGCTTGAGGGTTGATTCAACCTCTGTTCTTTCCTGACTCTTCTTTTAACGTTAAATTTCTGGAGGAAAATCAAGCAGCAGTGAAAATAGACAAAGAACGATACGAAGTTTGGAATCGGAAAAATCTAAATATTATTCACTTCATGGTCAATCCCGGCCTTGCATTCAATGAATTAATCCTTGGTCAAAGACTGCCACAGATTATGCTTATAGATCGATTATCTAACAAACCTCTTATGGAGCGTACCATAATTCCGTGTACGCACTGCGAGACATTTCATGATGGTAGAACATGGTCGGCTCAAAACGGGACGGCATTTAAAAATTGGTTTGGATTGTTTTGCCCGAAGTGCCAAGAGATCATTCCATGTATACGCAATTACACTTCCCTTACAATCCTTTTTATCACTTATCCACTTTGGTTTTGGTGGATAAAGGCATGGAAAAAAACCTGGCTCAAAAATCAACCAGCCAGATATGAGCAGATTGATCTTGACTTAGTCACTCATAAAAAAGCGCGATGGATCAGGATAGGAACACTATGGGGGCTGTTCATGTTCATTGCAATGTTTGCGACAATGCCACTTGTATCACAAACAAATTACAGTTGGGAATTGGCATTAATAACTCTTCCAATTTGGTTGCTCGGGGGACTAGGATTCGGTTATGCAATGAAGTGGTGGCTGGGGAAAAAGGACAAGGCTCCTGGTTAATTCAAAAACTCAAATAGTCAAATTTCGATGCGCACTTTGTAATCCTTAGTACAAGCACCCAAAATTGACCATTCACACCCCCTCAAATCAAACCTCTGGAACTACCAGCCGTAAGCAGAGGAACTAATGACAAGTAGCAAATTGCTAATTAGAACGGTTATTTTGATATCACTGCTCCATGCTAGTTGGACGAGTTCGTGCCAGAAAAGTGGCGATGAATTAGTAGAGCGAATAAGGCGAATAGAAAATGGTTTGCAGCGCAACCTTCAAATTGTAGGCGAAATAGTTCCAACGTACAACATCGAGGAACGAATGAAGGAGCTCAATATCCCGGGGTTAAGCATAGCGGTCATAACAGATGGTAAAATAGAATGGGCAAAAGGGTATGGATACGCTGATGTTGCAGAGGGAAGAAAAGTTACGACCGAAACTCTTTTTCGTGCAGCATCTATCAGCAAACCTATAACTGCGCTACGAGTTCTTCAACTTGCTGAAGAAGGGAAAATTGATCTTGATGCAAATGTGAATGACTACTTAACGGCTTGGAAGGTGCCAGAAAACAGATACACCACTTACAAGAAAGTCACTCCCAGACGAATTCTGAGTCATTCTGCAGGTTTGACAGTAAGCGGGTTTATAGGTTATTCGAAAGATGATGCTGTACCAAATGTAGTAGAAATCCTAGACGGAAAAGGTAAGGACGGGCCAGTTCGAGTTTTCAGAGAGCCAGGAAAAGATCGCACCTACTCTGGCGGTGGATACGAGATTTTACACTTACTTATTTCTGAGATAGACCAGCAACCATTCGAGGTGACTATGCAGGAGCATGTCTTAAATAAGCTTGGTATGACAGGAAGCACATTTACCGCTCCTCTCCCACTCAAGTTCCATCCCGTGGCAGCAACTCAGTATCGACCCAATGGAAACGAGATGAAAGGAAAATGGCCAGTCTATCCGGAGCTAGCTGCAGCAGGACTGTGGACTACTCCATCTGATCTAGCTATGTACATTCTGGCCATTCAGAAGATTTGGTTTACAAAAGAGGAAGGCATCCTTACATACGAAACTGTGAGGGACATGCTCACAGAAGGAAAGGGGCAAAGTGGTCTTGGACCTAAAATAGGGAAACATGTTTTTGTGCACGGTGGTGGAAGTAAGGGGAATCGCTCACTCTTTTTTGGTTGGAAGGAAACAGCTAATGGAGTGGCTATAATGGTGAATACAGATAATGATTTGATTATTCAGGAACTCAT
>JBDWQX010000224.1:0-11701 GCA_039986395.1 Cyclobacteriaceae bacterium | reverse complement strand
AAAAAAACTATCTATGTAGTCGGGGTAAAGCTTTTTTGCATCGGCAAGATCTTCTACAATAATTGATTGTACAGTTGAATTCATTATTTCAGCTTCTTGCGATGCATTTTGAAAAATTTCCAGCTGTGCGCCAACCATGCTCGAGTCCTGAAGCGCCTTATTTATTGAAAGGTCAATCATTTTCATGATTCGAACTTCAGATGCCTCTACCTCCAACAAACTCTTGACCACGGATTCAGGATCATATTTAGCAAAGAGTGTCAGCAACTCTTGGGAGAGCGTATCGATCTCTACGTCAACACTTTTTTTTACCTGTGCTTTCTTCTCACGAATGGTTGAAGAATAGTTGCTCACCATGGACTTGAGAATACCAACTGATCCATTAATTTCGGAATTGGCCGTACTTGCCCAATCTTCATAGTCCCACAGTTCAATGGTACCATTGCTAAGATCCGATCCAACAGTTCCATCAGAACCGAAGGCGTCGATTTTTTTTACATTGATTTCCCCAGCGTACTTCGTTGTCCCCAGGCTTGTAGCGGTGCTTTTCACATCCTCTGCCAACTTCATAACCTCGGCACCGTCACTTTTTATTTCCTGTAGCAATGTCATAGCATCCGCATCCGCTCCTAGAAGTAATTTATTATAATCGTTGTAGCGAGAAGACAGCTGTTTGTATTTTTCCTGAACATCTTGATTCCCTTTTTCGACAGCTTCCACCTTCTTATTTAAATCACGGGCATTTGACATCCGCTGCTCAATTGCCTCCACCTTCTTTTCTATGTCAAGGTGTACATCCGATTCTTTAATTCCAAACTGACCAGTCCGCAGATCTCTCCTGAAAAATGATTGATAAAACTCATCGTTCTTTTTAAGTTCCTTGGCTGTTATTAAGCTTTTCGCCTTTTCCAGATAGAAGACCGCCGAGTCTCCAGCACTAAACAAGGCGACTGTATCTTTCGCTGCATCCAACTTGTTAAATTTATCTTCCATCATGAGCCCAACCTGCAGGTTTGCATTGGGTGCATCGGCATTTTTGGGATCAGCTAAAAATGCCTTCAGCTGAGGTGCTCCCTGCTCCCAATTTTTGGCGTTTAAGGTAGGGAACAAGTCCTTGTACTTGATTTTCTGTGCAAAACCAGTACTCACGGAGAAGAGAATAAATACTATAGCTAGCGTATTGATTTTCATATTTTGATGAGGTTTAAGACACGAATTTATAAAAATACTAAGTGGGATTATAATAATAGAGTGATTGTCTAACGTGAAATAAGATGAATCATTTTTCGATTTTCGATGTATAAGTACCTAGATGAGTGACAAAGTCAAGAAAGAGATTAAGGAGTGGGTCATACTAATTACTGTAGGTGGCTTCATTTATTTCATGGGTTGGCATACTGTGATTGCGAGCAAACTTCAGCAGGCAATTTTGGCCACCGGGATTATTAGTCCATCTGAGTTGAACGAAGAACGGTTTGCTTCATATGAGTTTGTTTTGGAGGATATCAATGGTCAGCAGGTGCATTTTACAAACTTCAAGGAAAAGGCAGTTTTTATGAATTTCTGGGCTACCTGGTGTGCTCCTTGTGTTGCGGAAATGCCAGACATTCACAACCTGTACAAAGAGGCTGGCGATGGTGTAAACTTTGTGATGATTTCTGTTGATCAGGATGAAAGCAAAGCCAAGAGGTTTGTCCAAGACAAAGAATTTGATTTTCCTATTTACTTTTTAAGATCAGGGCTTCCCAATGGTTACAATACCCGATCCATCCCAACAACCTACCTGATTGACAAGAATGGAAAGATTAGAGTAGAGAATAGTGGAATGGCAAAGTATAACACTACGTCTTTCAAAGAATTGTTAGCAGAGGTAAAATAGGCTCTAATGTAAACGCAAGAGATTCTGCGTCACTCCCATCGTCGCTGCCAGTCGGTACAAAATCCTAGCACCCACGTTGGCATCCCAGGCAGCATTACCAACTTCACAGAGATCAAACCCAACTACTTTTTTTCCAGATTTAACCAATTGACTTAGGAGATAAACAACTTCACCGAATTTTAGTCCTCCTGGCACTGGCGTGCCAGTATTGGGACATAACGATGGATCTAACCCGTCAATGTCAAAACTTACATAGACGTCATTTGAGACAGTCTTGATGATCCGTTCAACTTGCTGTTTCCAGGTAGCTCCATTCATTGCATCCTCAAACAGCCATTCATTCTGGAAAATATGAATGGGTTTTGTGGCACACTCCACATAGTTTTCCTCCTCCTCACAGTAGTCCCTAATTCCAATTTGGGTCAACGACTTCACGCCCTCACATTGCAACGCATGGTGCATAATCGAAGCATGCGAAAATGTGAAGCCTTCATAAGTGTTCCGTAAATCCATGTGCGCATCGATTTGCAGAATACTAAATTCGCCCCGATTAGAAAGTGCTCTAATCAAACCTAGGGGTGAGGAGTGATCACCGCCTACGATTCCAACCATTTTCCCCTGATCCAACCACTCGTTGCACTGTTCCTCAACTTGATTGTGAACGCTTTTACAAAACGCGTTGACTTCAGATAAAAGCTCTGCATTCTCAGAGGCAGGAATCCCTGATTCAAGATCACCTATAATTTTCCTGGCCTTGTTTCGGTAACTGTTATTGTCTGCACTGCTGATAAATCGTTCCGCCATTGCCATTTTCATTTCCCATGCCTTTTCTATTCCTGGAATGGACAGATCCAGTTGCGATGATTCATTCAGCACCATTTCTGGTGATTCAGAGGTCCCCTCAGCATAGGACACGGTCACATCGAGATTGACAGGAAGTAAAACCAGATTGGATTCTGACAGTGAATAAGGGAGACCAAACAAGCTCCCCTTTTTTCCAACATCACTAGGATTGTACATTAGTGATTTGGATGGTAATAGGAAACAAATTTTCCAGAGCCTTGAGAAACTTCGCTCCAAACTGCATCAAAAGTGATCGTAACAAGACCACATGGTTCCATACCTGCGAAGGCATTTCCTGTTAGATACTCCCCAAAAAACGAAATCGTTGGGTTATGTCCAATCAACAAAGCGGATTTCACTGAACCATCAAATTCGTTGAGAATTTCAAGCAACTCACGAACCGAAGCTTCGTAAATTTTTTCGTCATAGCTGATTACCTGCTCGCTGATCCCTAGTTCTTCTGTCAAATTAATAGCTGTGTCCTCTGCTCTGATTGCATTGCTACTAACAATTAGATCAGGGTTGAAGTCGTTTTCGCCAAGCTTTCTTCCCAGTGCTCTCACCGTTGTTAAGCCTTCCATTGTCAACCCACGGCTATGGTCGCTACCGTCACCAGGCGGTTCGGCATATGAATGTCGTAGAAGGTAAAGGCTCCGTTTCATTTTAGGTTGGTGACAAATAAAATTAGACCTTAAAGATTCTCGCTCCAATTTTTTGGGAAATAAAAGTTTTTTATAAACCCATTGTCTCTTCATTTGAAAAGTGGTGTTATGTTTACGACCGAAACTGCAAAGCATGAGTAAAAATCTGGTAATCGTAGAGTCGCCGGCAAAGGCAAAAACAATAGAAGGATATCTTGGAAAGGATTTTCAAGTGAAGTCTTCTTATGGCCATGTTAGAGACTTACCAAAGGATGATTCTGCCATTGACATAGAAAATGGATTTGCACCCACCTACGAAATTTCTAAAGACAAAAAAGACGTTATCAAGGAGCTCAAAAAGCTTTCCAAGGATGCAGAGATGATTTATTTAGCATCGGATGATGACCGAGAGGGGGAAGCGATTTCATGGCACCTGTCAGAGGCACTGGAGCTGACAGAGGCGAAAACAAGAAGAATTGTTTTCCGTGAGATTACTAAGAATGCCATCCAAAATGCTATCCAAACTCCACGAGGAATCGACATCGATTTGGTTAATGCGCAGCAGGCCAGAAGAATACTAGACCGACTCGTTGGTTTTGAATTATCTCCTATTCTCTGGAAAAAAATAAAGGGCGGTCTCTCCGCGGGCCGTGTACAATCGGTCGCAGTACGGTTAGTCGTTGAACGCGAACGGGAGATTGGAAAATTTGTCCCTGAGTCTTCATTCAAAGTAACTGCGTTTTTCAATCTTGACGGAGGCAAAACGCTTAAGGCTGAACTTCCAAAAAAATACGCTTCAGAAACAGATGCAATGACGTTTCTCGAGAAGTGCAAAGTAGCGGATTTCTCTATCGAGAATCTCGAAACCAAACCAGCAAAAAAATCGCCTGCTGCTCCGTTCACGACTTCCACTTTGCACCAGGAAGCTAGTAGAAAAATTGGATATTCTGTTTCACGAACCATGCAGGTGGCTCAAAAGCTGTACGAGGCTGGAAAGATCAGCTACATGAGAACAGATTCTGTAAATCTATCCGAGGAGGCGATGCAAGGAGCAGCGCAAGCTATAACTGCTAGCTACGGAGAAGATTATTCCAACAGGAGAACATTCAAGACGAAAAGCAAGAGTGCTCAGGAAGCTCACGAAGCAATAAGACCAACAAATTTTGGACTGAAGAACGCTGGCATGGGTGATGCAGAAAACAGGCTCTATGACTTAATTTGGAAGCGAGCAATCGCTTCGCAGATGTCTGATGCACAACTAGAAAAGACTACTGCTACCATTGGTATTTCTACAGCAGAAGAAAAATTAGTCGCGAAGGGAGAGGTAATAAAATTCGAGGGATTCTTAAAGGTCTACATTGAATCCACCGATGAAGAGTCTGACGAAGAAAATGAAAGCATCCTACCGCCTCTGACCATCGGTCAAGCGCTTGAGTTGAGAGACATGATGGCGAAGGAGGGATTTACCAGACATCCTGCTCGATACACGGAGGCTAGCCTAGTGAAAAAATTGGAGGAGATGGGAATTGGAAGACCTTCTACTTATGCTCCAACCATTTCGACAATACAGAAAAGATTATACGTGGAGAAGGAGGAACGAGAAGGGCACGAGCGGATCTCCATAGAATGCTCGTTGAAAGATGGAGAGATAAAGAGAAACGAAGCAGTGGAGATGACGGGTGCCGAAAAAAACAAGCTTTTCCCTACCAATACTGCAATGGTCGTGAATGATTTCCTTGTAGATCATTTTCCCAACGTTGTTGACTACCATTTCACTGCAGATGTAGAGCAACAATTTGATGATATCGCACATGGCAAAACAGAGTGGAATAAAATGATCGACTCATTCTACGGTGGCTTCCATGCCACGGTAGAAAAATCTGCCGACCTAGATCGCTCCACCATCAATCAGGCACGAGAGGTAGGTCTCGATCCAAAGAGTGGCAAAATGATCTATGCAAAGCATGGGAAGTACGGTGCGTATGTCCAGATTGGAGAGCTAATCGAGGGAGAAGAAAAGCCACAGTACGCCAGTTTGAGACATGGCCAGTTTTTGGATAACGTCACACTGGAAGATGCCATAGAATTATTCAAACTTCCACGCGAAGTTGGCCTATTCGAGGATCTGCCCATGGTTGCTGCAATCGGAAGGTTTGGTCCATACATTCGTCACAATGGCAAATTTGTATCCATCAAAAAAGAGCAAGATCCACATACTATCAAAGAGGAGGAAGCTGTTCAACTCATTCTGGACAAGCGAGAATCAGATGCCAATAAATTCATCAAAACCTTTGATGAAGATGAAGAAGTATCTGTCCTCAACGGACGTTGGGGTCCTTACATCAAGTTTGGAAAGAAAAACGTGAAAATTCCAAAGGACATGGTTCCCGAAGAATTGACCTACGAGCAATGCAAAGAACTAGCAGACAAGGCACCAGAAAAGAAAGGAAGAGGTGGCCGAAAAGCTGCAGCCAAGAAGAAATAGACGTTTTTTGCTAAAATAAGCAAGCTCCATAGAACGATATTCCAATTTCTAAAACCCACCCCTACCCTCCATGGAGGGGATTTAAGTTCCAAGTCGGAATTTTCAAAATCAGAAACCAAAACCGCCTTGCTGAAATGCATTTGTGATTTTGATTCTTGGAATTTGTGAATTTTAGAATTTGTTTTTTCACCGGTGCAGAGAAAAAGTTAGCCTCTGTCACTGCGTATGGTTTTTACCAGCGATTGACCAAAGATTAGGTAACTTTCTACACCTTCTGAAAAAACCTAACCACATGAAAATCTCCAGAACCCTACTTACCTTCCTACTACTTCTTTGCATTTTCACACCTTCGATCGCCCAGAAACAATCAACCAAACTAGATGCGATGATCCAGCAGGGCGTAAAAGATTGGAACATACCTGGACTTGCAGCAATTGTCGTTCATAAAGGAGAAGTAGTTTTTCAAAAAACATACGGAGTCAAAGACATCGATTCAGGAGACCCCGTAGACAGCAACACGCTATTCAATATGGGTTCGACTACAAAAGCGATTGTTGCACTTTCAATCGGTATGTTGGTAGATCAAGGGAAAGTTCAATGGGATGATAAAGTTCGAGATTACCTCCCCTGGTTCCGGCTTTCCGATCCGTACGTGACCGCTGATGCCAGAGTGAAAGACCTCCTTACTCACAATCTTGGTTCTGGAAATGCGGATTTTCTTTGGCTTCTAGACAGCATGTCAACGCGCGCAACACTAGAGAAATTTCAGCTTTCCGAAAGAAGCTATCCATTAAGAGGTGGGTTCATTTATCAAAACCTTATGTATGCGATCGCAGGTGAATTGATCGAAGCAGTGAGTGGACAGCATTGGACGGCCTTTGTTCAGGACAATGTATTTGATCCTTTGGAAATGAATAGAACGCAGGCAAAATCAACGGATATTTTCAAAGCTGGCAATTACGCTTTTCCCTACCACGATGATCCTGATGAAGGCTTAGTACAAGTTAGACACACACTAGATGATCAAATTGGAGCGGCTGGAATGATCTGGTCTAGTGCGGCAGATATCGGTAACTATCTGAAATTTCTGGAGGGCGGCGGTGTTTTCAACGGGGACACCTTGATAAGCCAAGCAACATTCTCCTACTTATTCGAGCCACACTCATTTGTAACTAAAAGCAGCTTCTATCCAACGCAGCAGCTGACCAATCCTAACTGGACAACGTACGGACTTGGTTGGTTCCAACAAGACTATCGAGGAACCAAGTTGGATTTTCATACAGGGAGTATCACAGGGTTAGTCGCTATGGCAGGCATCGTGCACGACAAAGATCTAGCGATCTATGTTTTTTCTAACCTGGATCATGCTGAGTTGAGACATGCGATACTTTACAAAGCAATTGATCTCTACGCCTTTGACGATGATACACGTGATTGGCATAAAGAGGTTTTGAGACTCTATTCTGGCTTCAAAGAAATGGCGAGAGAAGCCACCAAAAAGAGAGACGAATCGCGAGTGGCAAATACCAAGCCTACTTTGAGTCTGGATGAATATACCGGAAACTACACTCACAAGATGTACGGAACAGCCGTAGTAAGCTTAGAAAAAGGCAAATTAAAGCTCGTATTTAATAATCACTTAGTACACACACTTTCACATTGGAATTTCGATACATTTATGACTAATAAAGAGCCCGACTGGCGATGGGAACTGTTGGTTAAATTCAATGTAAGCAGTGCTGGGAAAATCGAGGATTTAAATGTTTTAGGGGAAACTTTCAACAAGACTGAATAACTTAAACTGACCTAAACAATCCTAGTCACGTAATCTCATACCATGAAACTTAACCAAATCATCTACCTTCTCATCTTTACTATTTGCAGCTGTGCTCCTAGAGATTCCTACGACATTATCATTCGTAATGGCCAACTCATTGATGGATCGGGGGAGACTTCATACGTTGGAGACATTGCTATAAATGGAGACACGATCTCGGCAATTGGTGACCTGGACAACGCAAGAGCTGTTCGCGAAATTGATGCTGATGGGTTAGCTGTCGCACCGGGTTTTATCAATATGCTCAGTTGGTCCACAGAATCCTTGATCGTTGACGGCAACTCTGAAAGTGATATCAGACAGGGAGTAACACTCGAGGTAATGGGTGAAGGTTGGTCCATGGGGCCATGGAACGATGAAATGAAAGCTGAACAACTTGCTTTCCAAAAGGACGTGACCTACGATATTGAATGGACCACGTTAGGCGAATACCTCTTCTATCTAGAAAATCGAGGCATCTCAACAAACGTTGCATCTTTCGTTGGTGCCACAACCTTGAGGATACACGAACTAAAAGAAGAAGATAGAGCTCCTACAGCTGAGGAATTGAACCGAATGAAACAGCTGGCCAGGACTGCAATGGAGGAAGGTGCCATGGGAATCGGTTCTTCTCTTATCTACGCCCCTGCGTTTTATGCCGAAACAGACGAACTAATCGAGCTTTGCAAGGTAGCTTCTGAATATGGTGGCATGTACATTTCACATATGCGGTCAGAAGGAGATAACTGGTTAGAAGCTATTGATGAATTAATAACCATTGCCAAAGAGGCCGACCTACCGGCTGAAATCTATCACCTTAAAGCAGGGGGGAAACACAATTGGCACAAATATGAAGCCGCAATAAAGAAGATTGACTCTGCTCGTGCTGCTGGTCTTTTCATTTCTACAGATATGTACAATTATACTGCGGGAGCTACTGGCTTGGACGCATCAATGCCACCCTGGGTACAAGAAGGTGGATACGGTGCATGGGCAAAGAGACTTCAAGATCCAAAAATTCGTGCACGAGTGGAACGAGAAATGAAAGCGATTGGAGATGGCTGGGAAAATCTCTACTTCGCTGCTGGAACTCCAGAAAATCTAATATTGAACGGTTTCAGAAATGACACACTTAGGTATTTAACTGGGAAAACCTTAGGTGAAGTTGCCAAAATGCGTGGCACCTCTCCCGAAGTAACTGCAATGGATTTAGTCGTACAGGACAGTAGTCGTGTCGGAACGGTCTACTTCCTGATGTCTGAAGAGATTGTAAAGAAGCAAATAGCACTTCCTTACATGAGCTTCGGATCAGATGCAGGTTCGGTTGCTCCAGTTAAACCTTTCACCAATTCAAATCCGCATCCAAGGGCGTACGGTAATTTTGCACGTTTGCTTGGCAAGTATGTCAGAGAGGAAAAGGTTATCAGCCTTGAAGAGGCAATCTATAAGTTGACTTCCTTGTCAGCCTCTAAATTGAAAGTAAAAAAACGCGGAATGCTGAGGGTGGGGAATTATGCAGATGTTGTCGTATTTGACGCAAACAAAATAATCGATAAAGCAACGTTTGAAGATCCTCATCAATTTGCAGAAGGGATGGTCCATGTTTTCGTCAATGGCTCGCAAGTACTGAAGAATGGAGAACACACCGATGCTAAGCCTGGAAGATTCGTTCGAGGTCCAGGTTGGACAGGCCACAAAAACTGATCATCCAAATTTGAAATATTTCAGACAAAGAAAATTGAACATGAACAAATTAGTAATCACTTTCATCACTCTTTTAGTTGCTGCATCTTGTCAGCCAAGTAGTAATTCTCCTTCTCTCTCCTGTACCTTCATTGAAGGTCTGGAATCTACAGGTGAACTCCGTTGCGGAGAAATTCTAGTGCCAGAAAACCACGATGAACCAAATGGTAAAAAAATAAAGATTACCTATGTAATAGTTCAAGCAAGAGACAAAGAAACCACAGCTTTTCCAATGATCTATCTCTCGGGCGGACCTGGAGGTGCCTCATTATCTGCTGGTAGAATCAAAGGTTGGTTAAGCTCACCACTGAGAGACACTAGAGACATTGTTCTTCTTGATCAAAGAGGCATCGGATATTCATCAGCATTGACAAATATTAACGAGGAGGTCTACGGCATTTTTGAAAAGGATCTTAACGAAGATGAAGAATTGACTATGATGAAAGAGTTGATATCGGCTTATCGCACAAAATGTGAAGCGGAAAATATCCAACTGCAACATTATAATTCATTTCAAAATGCAAAAGATGTTGGCATGTTAATGAAACACCTAGCGTATAGTAAATACAATATTTATGGAGTTTCGTATGGCACTCGACTAGGTAGGGTTGTGCAGGAACTCTTTCCTGATTTACTTAATTCTGTTATTCTTAACTCACCAAATCCTATCAAAGGAGACTTTCTCATTGATCGAATGAACAGTTATTCACTCGCTTTGAGCAGGGTAATTGATTACTGCAAAAACTCGGCAGACTGCAGCACACAATATCCAGATTTAGAGGCTGAGTACCTCAGAACAATTAACGCACTCAAGGAAAAACCTCTTGAACTTGACATTGACGGAGTGCCCTTTTTTGTGAATGCACAGGATGGTGTCTACTTCATTCGGCGAAAATTATATGCTAATGACTCGAGATCGGGAGTACCAATGCTGATTAGAGAACTTCAGAATGGAGGTGGACCAATTCTTACTGGTATCATCGAAAATGAATTCGGTCCAGATTACAATTATCCCATGTGGCTATCTGTCGAAAGGCATGAAATGTTCAATCCAGATAACACAAAAGAGGTCATCGATGAAGCTTATGCTGTGTTGCCATTACTCCCAGCAAAATTGGCACTTTTCACTCCGAGTTATCTTTCCCTACGCGACCTTCACAGCTCGACCCTTTCGCAAGAAATGAAAGTATTTCAAACATCAGCTGTTCCGACCATGATTACTGTCAATCAATTCGATCCAGTAACTCCACCAGAAAATGGTAAAATACTCATGGAGCGACTTTCGAGCGGTATGCTATTTATCATGGATGAAGGTGGTCATGGCGGAGGTGATGTCGATTGCAGAAACAAAGTGATGACAGCCTTTATGGACGCTCCAAATGCTGAGCTGGATGCATCGTGTCTTAATTTGTACACTGAGCAATGAATAAAACTTAGACGAATCTTAGTATTCTATGAGGTAAGGTTAATCCAGAAAACACAACGTTAAACCTCCCATCAAAATCAACTATTCATTTGAACAGGTTTTCCGTCTATTATGGATAAATAAAACTCAAAATGAAAAAGCTAATTTTCACCATTCAATTTTTACTACTAGTCACGGTGATCGCAGCCCAAAAATTGCCGATCATGAACTATACCATCAATGTTACCCAAAACACTGACACATTCATGGTCACTCTTAGCCTCGATAAAAAACTATCGAAAACTGCAACCATCTTTCAATTTGCTTCCACTGCCCCTGGCACCTATCAAACAATGAACATTGGTCGTCTGGTTAGCAACTTTCGGGCACTCGATAAAAAAGGGAAGGAATTAACGGTTACTAAAAAGTCAGTCAATCAATTCGAAATTAAAACACCAAACAAAGTAAGCAAAGTGACCTACCGAGTAGCTGAAACCTTTGACACTACGCTAGAAGAGTATCCAATTTATCCGATGGCTGGCTCGTCCATCGAGAGGGATCACGCCCTAATTAATTCACATACCGTTTTAGGATATTTTACTGGATATCAGAAGAGCCCAATCAGGCTCAAACTTGAAAGACCGACTGAATGGGCTATTGGAACAGCACTGAATAAGGACGGTGACATCTTTGTGGCCGATGATTTTGATCATGCTGTTGATTCACCGATTCTTGCGGGAAATTTGTCTTTTTCAGATACAACAGTTGCTAGTACGAAAGTGGAAATTTTTGCCTACTCCCAAAGTGGAAAAATAGAGTCTTCTGTGATGCTAGCTAACATGTCAGACATGCTAGACGCAACTCGGAAATACCTGATAAATCTTCCGGT